>CAZFVT010000429.1:0-3382 GCA_964522355.1 uncultured Woeseiaceae bacterium
TGGATCGACGCCCGCGTCATGCAGCGCGAGCAGATCGTGCTCGGCGGGGGCAATCGCTCATCCAAGATCGTTCTGGCCCCGCAGGAACTCCTGAAAGTGCCGAACGTCGAAACCGTCGACGGCCTCGCGTTCGAGCGCTAGGCATCAGGCAGCTGCGGCTGTCTGACTGCGGACTTATGGCATTAAATTTGATGACGGCGTATCCGCGGGATGCTGAAATACGTCGCAACCTGAGATTTCCGATCGAGAATTCATCATGAAACGAACCACACTGACCGCCGGTGCAGTGGCTATCGGCCTGCTTTTCGCATCAGCCGCACTCCACGCACAGGACGGTGCCGCTGATAGCACAACCGATCCTCGCTGGACCTGGGACCTGACAGAGCTCTATGGTTCCGATGACGAGTGGGCTGCGGGCCTGGAAGAGGCGCTGGCGGGGCTCGAAAACCTGCGTGCGCTGAAGGGCACGCTGGCTGACGGTCCTGAGGCCTTGTTGACGGCGTTTGAGGCGAATAGCGACTGGATTCTGACTGGGGCGCGTGTCTACTCTTACGCCAGCCTCGGCGCCGACGAGAACCTGGGCGATCCGCGCGGCCAGGAGCGTCGCCAGCAGGCGCAGCGAATGTATAGCGAGTACCAGCAGGCCAGTGCCTGGTTTCAGCCTGAGCTAATGGCCCTGGGCCGCGAGACCTTGGAACGCTACGTTGCCGAGATGCCCGAGCTGCAGACCTATCGTTTCAACATTGAGAACGCGCTGCGTTACGAGCCGCATACGCTTGGCGACGAAGCCGAATCCGTCATCGCCGCGGCGGGCCTGATGCAGTCTTCGCCGTTCAACATCTACGGCCTGCTGTCCAACTCGGAGATTCCCTGGCCGACGATCACCCTGAGCACGGGTGAGGAAGCCTACGTCAACGCGCAGGGCTACAGCCGGCACCGCAGCTCGCGAGTTCGCGAGGATCGCAAGGCCGTGTTCGATGCCTTCTGGACAACCTGGGGCGAGTACAAGGGAACCGCAGGGCAGTCGCTGTCGGCGCACCTGACCTCGCAGCTCTTTACCACCAATGTGCGGAGCTACGACGACACGCTGACCCGAAACCTGTTCCAGGACGATCTGCCGCGCAGCGTCTACGACACCCTGGTCCGGGTGACCAATGAGAACCTGCCGTCCCTGCACCGCTATCTCGAACTGAAGGCACGGGTGCTTGGCCTCGAGGACATGGGCTACGAAGACATCTACGTCTCGCTCGTAGAGTCACCGCGGGATTTCTGGATCGAGGACACGATCGACCTGGTCAACAGGGCAATGGAACCGCTCGGTGAGGTCTATGCCGGCAAGATGGCCAATGCGGCCAGCCAGCGCTGGATGCATGTCTACCCGACGCAGGGCAAGCGCGCCGGCGCGTACATGTCAGGCAGCATGTACGACCTGCACCCCTACATCCTGTTGAACCACCAGGACGACTACAACTCCGTATCGACCTACGCCCACGAATGGGGCCACGCGATGCACCAGGTGCTGGCGAATGAAACCCAGCCGCAGCATCTTGCCAGCTTCTCCATCTTCACGACCGAGGCGGCCGCAATAGCGAACGAGTTGCTGACCCAAAGCTACATGCTCAGCAATGCCAAGACGGACCAGGAGCGGCTCTATTACCTGGGCTATGCCCTGGAGCAGATTCGTACGACCTTCTTCCGCCAGACGATGTTCAGCGAGTTCGAAGGCGAAATCTACGCGGCGATGGAGCGCGGCGAGCCGCTGTCCGGCGATCGCATCACGCAGATCTACGGCGAGATCCTGCGCCGCTACCACGGCGCGGATGAAGGCGTCATGCGCATCGACGAGCTCTACCACAACGAGTGGCTGTTCGTGCCGCACTTCTACTTCAACTTTTACGTGTTCCAGTACTCCACGTCGATTGCCGGTGCCGCCTACTTCACCGAGCAGATTCTCGACGGCGACCAGGAAGAGCGGGACATCTATCTTGAGTTCCTGAAGGCCGGCGGGTCGAAACATCCCTACGAGCTATTCCTGGACGCTGGCCTGGATATGGCTTCCCCGGAACCCTACGAGGCGCTGATTCGCCGCATGGACCAGCTGCTGGATGATTTTGAAGCAACGCTCGATCGCGTAGAGGCGGCAGGCGCGGATTGAGCGAGCCAAGGGCATGGGGGTGTTCCGGCTGATGATCGCAACCAGATGCCCCAAAACACCTGTGGGAGCGGCTTGACATGCAGGAAGCATTAATGCCGCGAAGGCCATGGATGGCCGAGAGCGGTCCAGCCGCGATTCGATGCTCGATGTCAGCGCGTTGCCTCAATTTGGACTGCTATCGCGGCTGGAAGCCGCTCCCACAGAAAGGCCAGCTTGGTACTGTTATAAGAGCATGAACAAATCCCTAAAGGCATTCCTCGGCGCCATACTCGTCGCGATCGTGTCCGGTCCTGCGAGTGGCCAAGAATCGAGCAGCGCGCTCGACCGGATAGAGCAGGTGATTGAGGAATCAATCGCCGCCGGCGAGACGCCGGGAGCGGTGGTCCTCGTGGGGCGCGGTGACGAGGTGCTTTACTTCGAAGCCTTCGGGCAGCGGGCGGTTGTCCCTCAGGCCGAACCCATGACCCGGGACACCGTGTTTGACCTCGCCTCGCTGACGAAAGTCGTGGCGACAACGACCAGCATCATGCAGCTCGTCGAACAAGGCCACATCCGCCTGCGTGACCCGGTGGGTAAGTTCATCCCTGAGTTTTCGCGCTACGGCAAGGAAGGCGTCAGCATCCAGCATCTGCTGAACCATACGTCCGGCCTAAGGCCCGACCTGCCGCTCGAAGACGAGTTTGACGGTACCGAGGTAGCAATCGAACGTGCGACGCGGGAAGTACTGCTGGCGCCTCCGGGCGAAGCCTTTGTCTACAGCGACATCAACTTCTTCCTGCTGGGTGAGATCGTCGGCCGCGTTTCCGGACAGCCGTTGCAGGACTACGTCAGAGAGCACGTCTTCGAACCGCTGGGCATGGTGGATACGGGCTTCCTGCCGCCTGAATCCCTGACGCCCCGGATTGCACCCACCGAGGCCTGTCCGCCGCTGGGCTGGCCCTGCGAGGGACCGGATGCGGTGATGCTGCGCGGCACGGTGCACGATCCGACGGCCCGCCGCATGGACGGCGTGGCGGGCCACGCCGGACTGTTCAGTACCGCGGCTGACCTGGCTATCTTCGCCCGGATGTTCATGGGCGACGGTGCGACCGACGGCGTTCGCATCCTCTCGCCGCTGACGGTCGCGAAGATGAGCTCGGTGGCGACGCCGCCGCATATTCGGGAGCGCCGCGGCCTGGGCTGGGACATCGACTCGCGCTTCTCCTCCAACCGCGGCGACCTGTTGCC
>CAZFVT010000430.1:0-3381 GCA_964522355.1 uncultured Woeseiaceae bacterium
CTACGCTCACCTGATCGACGTCCTCGGCGCGGATCATCATGGCTACGTCGCGCGGGTACGGGCCGGCATGGAAGCAATGGGCTGTGCGGGCGACAGCCTGGAGGTTCCATTCGTTCAGTTCGTCAGCCTGTTCCGTGGCGGCGAGAAGCAGTCGATGTCGACCCGATCGGGCGAGTTCATCACCCTGCGTCAGCTCCGCGAGGAAGTGGGCAACGACGCAGCTCGCTTCTTCTACGTCATGCGTTCGAACGACCAGCATCTCGATTTCGATCTCGACCTGGCGAAAGAGCACTCGAATGAGAACCCGGTCTACTACATCCAGTACGCGCACGCCCGCGTGCAGAGCGTATTCCGCCAGCTGGATGAGAAGTCACAGCAGTTCGATGCCAATCTGGGCCTTGCCAGCCTGAACAAGCTCGAGGCGGAGCATGAGAAAGCGCTGATGTCGACGCTCTGCCGCTATCCGGAAGTCATCGACTCGGCGGCAGCCAACCGCGCGCCGCAGAATCTCGTGCACTACCTGCGGGATCTTGCCAACGAGTTCCACGCCTACTACAACGCGCACACCTTCATCGTCGACGACGATGCGCTGCGCAACGCCAGGCTTGTTCTTATCTCGGCCGCCAGGTCGGTCATTGCCAGTGGCCTCGACATACTTGGCGTTTCGGCGCCGGATTCGATGTAGCGACCGTGGCTCGACGGCGCAGATCCCAGCAGGACAATGGCGGCGAATTTCCGGGCTGGGTGTGGATGCTGTTTGGCCTTGCCATTGGGCTGGGCGTCGCGTTCACCGTTTATCTGAATACCCGGACGCCTGCCGCGCCGCCGGTCGCGGGACAGCCGGCAGCACAGCCAGCGACGGTGCCGAGTGCGCTTGACGACAACGGTGAAAACCCGGCGCCGGATCCGGAGGTCAGCGACGAGGAGGACGAGGCGCGTTTCGACTTCTACTCCATGCTGCCAAACTTCGAAGTGGTCATTCACGAGGAGGAAACGGTGGTTAGCCGCGACGTCGCGCCGCAGGCTGTGGAAACGCCGGGGCTCTACGTGCTGCAGGCGGGCTCTTTCAGTGCCCATGAAGATGCCGACCGGCGTCGCGCGCAGCTCGCCCTGCAGGGCATTGAGTCTTCCATCCAGCGCGTGACGGTTGAGGACAAGACCTACCACCGGGTGCGCATCGGCCCGACCCGGGACCTCGACCTGCTGAATGAGCAGCGCGCACGGCTGCGACAGGCCAATATCGATGTGCTTCGAATTCGCCTTGGCGATTAACGACTCCCGGCTGCTCGTCTCATGGCGCGAAATGCGCTGCGCTTTCCGGACCCTGCTGCCGATGTTGGTGCTTGCGGCCGGCTGCGCGTCCGCGCCGGCAACCACTACGACGACCGAAGCGGTCGAAGCTGTGAGCCCGCCGGCGACCCAGCCGGTCGTCGCAGCAGAACCAGCGCCTGCGCCCGCTCCCGCGCCGCGGCGGGTGCCACCACCGCGCCGCCTGACCGTCGCAACGGTCGGCGACATGATGATGGGTACGGATTATCCCGAGGACAGGCTGCCCGACGATGACGGCGTCGCCTTCCTGGAAGGCGTTGGACACTGGCTCAGGGCTGCGGATCTCGCCTTCGGTAACCTCGAAGGCGTTCTGGCCGATGAAGCGGCGCCGGTCAAACAGTGCGATAACCCGAACGCCTGCTACCTGTTTCGATCACCAACCCGATACGCCGATCGATTCAGGGATGCCGGCTTCGACGGCTTGAGTCTCGCCAATAACCACGCGCGCGACTTCGGCGAGGAAGGTCGCAGCGAGACGATGGCGGCGCTTGCGGCTCGCGGTATCGCCCACTCGGGTCGATCCGGCGACTTCGCTTCGCTCGAATGGCAGGACCTCGACATTGCCTTCCTCGCCTTTGCCGTCACGCGTAACTCCAACCTGCTGCATGACTATGTGCTCGCCGAAGAGACGGTGGCGGAACATGCCGAGAATCATGACATCGTCATCGTCTCCTTCCACGGCGGCGCCGAGGGCGAAGGGGCCGAACGTCTGCCCTTCGCCGAGGAGTGGTACTTCGGTGAACCGCGTGGCGACGTGGTGCGATTCTCGCGCAGCATGATCGATGCGGGCGCCGACCTTGTCTTTGGCCACGGCCCGCATGTCGTTCGCGGCATGGAGTACTACAAGAACCGCCTGATCGCCTACAGTCTTGGCAACTTCGCCACCTACTACGGCATCAGTGTCCGAGGCGATCGCGGTGTGGCGCCCCTGCTAATGGTAACGATGGACGAGCGCGGCCGGTTCATAGAAGGCCAGCTTCACTCGACGGTGCAGCGGCGGCCCGGTGGCCCCTATCCCGACCCGGAGCAGCGGGCGCTGAGTCTTGTCCGCTTGTTGAGTCGCGAAGATGTCAGGGATCCCGGCCTCGTGTTTGCCGAGGATGGGCGAATTACGCCGACCCGGCGCGACTATATCCGGCCGGTAGGCGACGGCGAACCGGCGTCAGAACGCTGATCGGTCCTTAATCTCGATAACGAGCGTATGGCAGGGCTGAATGACCTGGCTGGTCTTGCCGCCACGCGTGGTTGCCGTCAGCCAGTAGATGTCGCCGGGACGGTAGGAATACATCTTGCGATTACCCTCCTCGTCGTCAACGGTCCAGGCGCAAGAATTCACGTGCGCGACCAGGCGATCCTTTAGCGAGTGAAGCGGCGGCGTCTCGCCGGGCCGTTCGTTAACCCGGAGCACCCGAACCCGGTCGTTCTCAAACTCGGTTTCAAAGATGTGTGGCGCCGCCGTCGGCGGGTCAAGCGCCATCGACTGTGCGAAGACGGCGGTCAGTGACGCGCCGAGCAGCGCTCCGACGAGCGCGGCCGTCCAAAGACGAGCGTTCATGATCGGCTCCTAAAGGCTAAGACTGTTTGCTTTCCTGTACTGCCAGGTTAGCCAGACGACGACCAGGAACAGAACGCCCCACACCGGCAGGAAGAAATCACCAAAGATCACCTTGGGTCGCTGCGCCTCGAAAAAACCCATAAAGGTCATGCAGCACATCAGGAAGCCAAACCAGAACAGTACGTACTTGGCCCAGCGCTCGCCGAGCAGGCCGCGCCGGGCAAGATTGGCGAAGAACACGCAGGGTACGAGATGCGCGGTGGGGATCATGTAGTGATGCTCAACGATGAACTGATTCATTGCGCTGGCGAACGCCATTACCGCTATGGGAATGACCAGGATGTCCCAGGATGAGCGGAGCAGTTTTTGTTTCATGTGTGGTTCCGTTGGTGTTGGCCGAGCGGTCGCTCAGTCGTCGCTGCCTACCGAGCGAAAATCCACGCCCAGCGAACGGAGTTTTCGATACAGGTGCGTGCGTTCCATGCCGACCCGGGAGG
>CAZFVT010000431.1:0-3376 GCA_964522355.1 uncultured Woeseiaceae bacterium
TGGACCCTCCACAGGGCATCGCCGAAGTGCTCGGCGAGCTTGTACAGAAGCTTGTCGACAATCCCGTGAACGCGCTCCTGACCAGCAACTTCATCGGCATTCTCGTCTGGGGAATCGCCCTCGGAGTTGGACTTCGTCACTCGGCCGAGTCGACGCGGGTCATGTTTGCCGATCTTGCCGACATCGTGATCAGCATCGTGCGTATCGTCATTCGCTTTGCGCCACTCGGGATCATGGGGCTGGTCGCGGGTAATCTCGCGGAGTTCGGCCTCGAAACGCTAAGCGGCTATGCGCGCATCCTCACCGTGCTCCTGACTTCCATGCTGATCGTCGCCCTGGTCATCAATCCGCTGCTGGTGTTTCTTCGTACCCGCAAGAATCCTTATCCGCTGGTTTTTGCGGCCTTGCGGGAAAGCGGCATTACGGCTTTTTTCACCCGCAGTTCCGCGGCGAACGTTCCTGTGAATCTCGCGCTGTGCGAACGGCTGGGTCTCGACAAGAACACCTATGCGGTGACCATTCCGCTGGGTGCCACAATCAACATGGGCGGCGCGGCGATTACGATCACGACCCTTACCCTGGCGGCCGTGCACACCTTGGGCATTGACGTCGACCTGCCGACAGCCCTGCTGCTAAGCGTGGTTGCGGCACTGTCTGCCTGCGGCGCATCGGGTGTGGCGGGCGGCTCGCTGCTGCTGATTCCGCTGGCCTGCGGGCTGTTCGGAATTCCTGCCGATATCGCGCTGCAGGTCGTCGCAGTCGGATTCGTGATCAGCGTACTGCAGGATTCTGCAGAAACGGCGCTCAACAGCTCGACCGACGTCGTCTTCACCGCGGCCGTCGCCGGCGCCGGCAAGGACGACGGCTAGACTGCGCGCCCGGCCGTCATGAACGGCTGAAGGTCAACGCCGTGATCTGTTCGGATATCAAGCCGATCAGGAAGATGATCACCGAGGCGCTGAAGATCAACATGCTCATGTTGGTAAACCTTCCCAAGGTGAAGGACGTATAGGCGTAATACGCCAGCCCGGTGACGAAAAACGCCGCACTGACCGGAACGTAGATCTTGAGCGGCGAATACAGCGTCGCAATCTTGAAAATGATGACCAGAAAGCGGATCCCGTCGCGGATGGGGCGGATGTGACTTTTGCCCTCCCGCTTTTCAACCTTGATCGGCACGAAGTCAATCGGAAAGCCTGAACGCAGAAACGCCATGGTAATGGTCGTGGGGTAGGAAAAACCGTTCGGCAGCAGGTAGAGAAAGCGCTTGAACAGGTCCGCCTTAACGACACGAAAACCGGAGGTCAGGTCGGCGATGCGCTGGCCGCTCATCGCCGTCGCGATCTGGTTGTAAAGGCCGTTGGCAAACAACCGCCCGACGTTCGCGTGGCCGCCGGCGTTGCGCGCGCCGACAACCATGTCAAAGCCTTCGTCCATCCGATCAAGCAGCGCGGCGAGATCGTCCGCGCTGTGCTGGCCGTCGGCGTCCATGAAGGCGATCAGTTCGCCCGTGGCAGCGCGGGCTCCGGATTTGACGGCGGCGCCATTGCCGAGACTCACCGGGTGGCGTCGAACGGTGGCACCTGCAAGTTCTGCCAGCGAGCCCGTCTCATCTTCCGAACCGTCGTCGACGACGATGAGTTCCGCGTCCGGAAACGCTTCTTTGGCACGCTTGACGACATCGCCAATGGCAGCAGCTTCATTCTTCGCGGGAATGACGATGCTCAATGATCGCTTTTGGGTATCTGTAGTCATGCTGACTCTTGATCGCTCATTTCGAGAGGTAACGACGCGTTCGTAATCCGGCGGTTGGCGGCTCGCGGCCGGGCCGGCGCAGTATACAACAGAGCCTTCTGCCCGTAGTCGCCTCCGGGGGGCTTCGGTTAGTACGGATTATTGACGGCAAGCCGAGCCCCTATCTTAAGAGCAGGTCGCGCTTCAGGCGCGGCCACTCCGCCAGTCGTCAGGAGATCATTGGAATGAAAGCTCAAACCCACGCTCGACCGTCCGGGTTCGTTGCCATGGTATTGGCTGTGGTACTTGTCGCCGGCTGCGCCACCTCAGCGCCGCGCCTGACTGTTGATGTCGATACCTGCTGTGATGCGCCGTTCCAACGCTATGAAACCTACCAGGTTACTCTGCAGGAGGTGCCCGGATTCCTCGGCCCGTATCTCGAAGGCGGGCTGGACGCGGTCCTGCGACAAAAGGGGCTGGCGGCGACGCTCGACACTCCGGATCTGCGCGTTGACATTCTCTTCGAGCAGATCTTCCTCGACCCCCAGTCCTCGGATAGGGATACGCTTGCCGAGAGCGTCGCGCCGAGCATGGCGAATCGATTCATGGCCGCCATCAAGGTCGACGTCTTCGACGTCGCCGAGAACCGCCTCGTGTGGTCAGGGCGCCTGAGCCGCATCCACCCTGACCCGACGGGACAGCCTCGCGGCAACGATCACAAGATGCAGGGGATCATCGACGGTTTCGCGGTGCTGTTTGCCGACTATCCGATTCGGCTGGCCAGCACCGTTAGCACGATCGACTGACGAGGGAAGGCCGGGGCAGGGTCTGTACGCTGCTCGAAACTTGCCGCAAATCGTATTTGTCGGCCGCCGGAGCGCGGTGGTAACGTCGCTGCTCGTCAGCGTTCCGGGACCAAGAACATGCGCAAGTTTCTCCTTTCACTGGCGGGCATTGCCGCCGCCTTCACCCTGACGCCGGCCACGGCGCAAACCTGGGATGCCCTCGAGTATCGCAACGTCGGACCGACGCGCGGCGGTCGCGTAACGGCGGTTGCCGGCACGGTAGCGGCGCGATCCACGTTCTACATGGGTGCCTCGGGCGGCGGTGTCTGGAAGACGACGGACTACGGTGAGTCCTGGCACAACGTCTCCGACGGCTTCTTCGAAACGCCGTCAATCGGCGATATCTCGATCTCACAAACCGATGCCAATCTCGTCTATGTCGGAACCGGGTCAGATGGCCTGCGGAGCAACGTGATCGCCGGCAAGGGGATGTACAAGTCCATCGATGGCGGCGAGAGCTGGACGCACATCGGTCTTCGAGAGACGGGACACATTGGTGCGGTCGAGATCGATCCCAGGAACAACAACGTCGTCTGGGTTGCGGCGATTGGCCAGGCGTTCAACGCCAATCCGGAACGCGGCGTCTACAAAACCACCGACGGCGGCCAGAGCTGGGAGCGCGTGCTGTTCAAGTCCGACACCGTGGGCTTCTCGGACCTCGAGCTGTTGCCGAACAACCCCGAGGTGGTCTTCGCCACGGCGTGGAAGGCCGAGCGCAAGCCGTGGACGATCATCAGCGGCGGCGACAACGAGGATGGCGGTCTCTACAAATCGGTTGACGGCGGCGCAAGCTGGCG
>CAZFVT010000432.1:0-3332 GCA_964522355.1 uncultured Woeseiaceae bacterium
CCTGTTTCAGTGAGCCCGGCCATCCCGCCGGGTGAAGATGTCAGGGAGGCGCAGCGCCGTCGAACAAAGGCGATCAGGTCCGGTGAGGCTTCCCAGAAGGCGCCGGCTCTCGGTGGGGAGCTGACCGTAGACGGCCGTTTGCAGTGACTCGCCAAACTGGCCGAGCAGCTGTCTACACAGCGCGTCGACCTGTCGGTCGGCACTCGAGCCGAGCCACGGATCACCGGCAACGAGCACCAGCCCTGCGTATTTCTGACGCCTTAGTTCATCGGCAAGATCAGCCTCGGTCGCGGCCGGCAGGCAGGTGGTCGGGAAACCGGCCTCAACGAGGACTGCGGTTGCCAGGGCGGCGCGCAGATAGTGAGGCGCGCCGGGCAGCGGCGATACCAGGATTTTTCGATCGCGGTACGGAAACACGTTGCTCGTCGCAGCGACGACCTGGCGATAGGTCGAGAGAGCCAGGGCCTGTCCGCAGACAATCTCAGACGGCAGGCATTGATCGTTCTCCCACAGCCAGGCGAAGCCGCGCAGCACCTTCTCCATGAAGCAGACCTGCGCATCGTGCTGGCCGGTCGCCGCTACAAGCGCATCATAGAGAGAGCGGTCACTGCCCAGTGACAGATCGCCGGCCGCTACCTGCGCCGGCTTGCAGGTTGAATGGCAGTGGTCGCAGGGATCGGCAAGGGGCATTCTGTAGGGAATCTGCTGACGCTCCCGAAAGAGGCGGAGATCCCAATCCTCAAAGGCCCGCGTCTGAATCGGCCCAATGGAGACAAGCTCAACGTTCTCGTGCCGCGGATCGCGGCCGATCTTTTCAAAGAGCGTACTGACGGTGTCCCGGGGACCTTCGAGCCACTGGAAGAACTTGCCCTGTTCGTAATAGAGCGCGCCGGTTACCTGCCGACGGTGATTTCGCTCCCGGGCGCTATCGGCGAGGTCATACAGCTCCATCTCCGCAAAAGGTTCAGTAGCCTCGCTGCGATAAAGCATCGAGACGAGCCCTTTGGAACCCACTTCCTGGCCGATCATGAACCCTCCCCTTTCCGTAGGGACACGGCGCTGTTATGGGGCGATCTGCGCGGGTGTCTCAATCCGAACAACCCCGCGATCGCTTCTTCGCGCCTTGAGGGGACAGGCTGCCAAAACAACGGGGTTCGCACAGTACGGGATAACCCGTAGCGTGGCTCCGGAGTCTGGCTAGGGAGACAGGTTTGTTGAGAAGTAAAGCGATTGCCCGAGCATCAAGTACCCGGCCGGGGCTGAGCTGCCTGATGCGCTGTTAGCGCAAGATTTGCGCTTTGGATTGATCTACGCGTGCGGCCTCGTAATCAGTCCTTAAGGCTTTGGAATTAGTCGACCGAAAAGACTTTGCCGCGAAAAACGGTTGCCTCAACCTCAATATCCTTGATGACCTCCGGCGCAACGGTGTAAGGATTGTCATCGAGAATGGCGAAATTCGCGTCCTTGCCAATGTCGATGCTGCCAACTCGATCCTCCATGCGAGCAATGTAAGCCGCATTGACGGTAACACCCCGCATGGCCTCATCCACAGTGATTCGTTCGCCGGGCCCCATGACGGTTTCTCCGGACAAGCCAATGCGGTTGACGGCCGACCAGACGAGACTCAATGGCTCGGCAGGCGCCATGAGCGCGTCGGAATGCAGAGAGAGAAGCCCGCCGCTGTCGATGATCGATCGACCTCGCGACATGACCTCCGCGCGCTCCTGACCAATACCGTTTTCGGCGTAGTTTTCGGCAAGAATATGGGTGTAATACGGGTTCACGCTGAAGTTGGAACCTTGTTCGACGGCGCGCCCGATATCGACCAGGTCGGTAATGCCAAGGTGGTGGTAGCTCGTTCGATGGTCTTCCCGGGGATACTCATCATTAAGCTTATCGACAACATCGATAGCTACCTCGAGGCCCCTGTCGCCGTTGGCGTGGATGATGATTGTGTAATCGTCCTTCCAATAGGGTCGCATGCTGTCTTCCAGCTCCTCGGGCGTCTGCAGCCACTCGCCCTTGTGGCCGTCGAGATAGCCGGCCTTTAGCTGCATTAGCTGGCTGTACATCGCGCCATCGGCAAACAGCTTTATGTACCCGGGCAGCCACTGAATACTGCCAACACCCTGAAGCTGTTCGGTCTGCGCTTCCGCGATGCGCTTCCCTTTCAGTGCGTCATAACCGGCTTCCATGTAGGTGAAGTTTCCTCCCGGAATCAGCCAGATTTCCATAGGCAATTCGGTTTCCGTCAATATCGAGACCATTTGCTCGAACAGGTCCGGAGTCACGGCCAAGCCAGGATCGACCGCCGTAGTAATGCCGCCGGCATGAATGTACTGCCGCGTTCTTTCCACACCCCGGGCGAAGATGCCCTCTTCGAGGAGAAATGCGAGGACGTCTGGAAGAATGATCTTGCCGCCCGCCTCAAATGCGTGCCCTTTCTCCCAGTCCATTTGCTCATAGGCAGGCGTATCCCCGCTCCAGAAAGCCTCGTCCCAGCCGAAAATCTCCAGGGCCGCCGTATTGAAGTACAGCTCGTGAAAGCTCCGGTGCCACACGACGATCGGTCTGTCGCTGGAAATGTCGTCCAGAACGCTACGGCTCATGTCCTGGCCGTGAAAGTACTGGTGGTAGCCCCAGGTAACGAGCGGCTGCCCCGCCGGGTGACTGGCCTCGATCTCTCTCAGCCGCGCCATATAGGCTGCCTGGGACTGAACCCCGGTGACGGATTCATCCGGAAACTCCCAGTCGGCAGGTGTGATGAACTCCGTCCCCATCAGTATGCCGCCCAGCCAGACATGAAGATGTGGCTCTACGAAGCCCGGAGCAATAACGCGATCCCTGAAGGTATCGTTGATCGTGAAGTTCGGCCGGTCGGCGTAACGTCGCTCCAGGTCTTCCCGGGAACCAACATCCAGAATCTTGCCATTCTCCACGGCGACCGCGTTCACAGGCCCAACGATCATGTCGCTCATGGTGATCAGTTCGCGGCCGATGAAGAGCGTCAACGTCGTTTCGACGTCAGAGTCTACGGCCGCTGCCGGTGGCGCTGGCGCATCGCAGCCCGACATCATGAGCATTGAGAGAAAGATCGTAGCAAACCTTGCTTGAGCCATAACCGTCATCCTTAAGGGCGAAGTCTGAGAATACGACGAAATCATGATGAGTTCAGCGCGGCACAAAGGTCCGCCGTCATTTTGAAGAACCTTGCGACGGAGTTGTGATTGGATAGCGTGAGATGAATGCTTTCGGTACGCTAATTCACTACGACAGGGTACCGCCTGGAGACATCATGATGCGCCACCTCTTGCTGCTGACAGGATTGGTTT
>CAZFVT010000433.1:0-3322 GCA_964522355.1 uncultured Woeseiaceae bacterium
GATGTTGATGTCGGGCTGCGGGCGTGCTTCGCCATCAAACTCCTTGTCCAGGCCGGCCATGATCCTGAGCAGGGTGGACTTGCCCGAACCGTTGAGCCCCAGCACGCCGATCTTGGCCCCGGGGAAAAACGACAGGGAGATGTCGCGAATGATGTAGCGTTTGGGCGGGACGACCTTCGCCACCCGGTTCATGGTGTAGATGTATTGCGCCATGGATTTGCTGCCTGACCTGAGGAGGGCGCATTATCGGGGAAGCTGCGGCAATAGAAAACTGGCTGGCGATCCGTCAGATGGTCAAATCAGTGCAGGGGGAGGGCCGATGACAGCATCCGTCAGGGTTTATAAAGGCGACGCGATTGCTCGCTACGGCTTCGGCGCCGCGCATCCTTTCAGTCCGGATCGACACGCGGCGTTTCATACCGAGCTGGCCCAACTTGAAAACGGCTCTGGCATCGAACTGGCCAGCCCCGTGATCTGCGACCGGCAGCAGCTGATGCTGTTTCACACCGAGGCGCATATCGACCGGGTCGAACGAATGTCGGCCACTGGTAGCGGATACCTCGATGGCGGCGACACGCCTGCGGTCCCGGGCATTTATGAGGCGGCCTGCGCCGTGGTCGGGACGACGCTGGCGGCCGTCGATGCCGTCCTCGCCGGGGAAGTCCGGCGCGCTTTCGTGCCGATCGCCGGCCTGCATCACGCCGCGAGGGATCACGCCAGCGGCTTCTGTGTATTCAACGATTGCGGTGTAGCGATCGAGCACCTGAAACACGTGCATGGACTCAGCCGCGTGGCTTACGTCGACATCGATGTGCATCACGGCGATGGCGTCTACTACGCCTTCGAATCCGATCCAGCCGTGGTGTTCGCCGACATCCACGAGGACGGACGCTACCTGTTCCCCGGCACGGGTGGGCGGCACGAGACCGGAATCGGCGAGGGTGCGGGGCTGAAGATCAACCTGCCGCTGGCGCCCGGCGACGGCGATGCCCGGTTCCGCGAGGAGTGGGCAGCCGTCGAGACGCTGATTGAGGAGGCCAGACCTGAATTCATCCTCCTGCAGTGCGGCGCGGACGGCCTTGCCGGCGATCCGCTCGCCCACCTGACCCTGACCGAAGAGGCGCACGGCTACGCCGCCTCCCGGCTGTGCATGCTCGCAGATCGCCTGTGTGACGGGCGCCTCGTGGCTACGGGCGGGGGCGGCTATGACCTTGGCAACCTGGCCCGCGCCTGGACTCGGGTGGTAGAAGCGCTGGCCGCCTGATCCGGGAGGCATTCGGCCGTCATTGAGTTACAATTGGGGGCTTCCTTCGACAATCAGGCGGCCACCGGATGCGGCCGCTCTGAATCGCACACCTGATTTTTCGATACCGACCCCGGGAGTTGCCCACCTATGTACGTTGAAACCACGCCGATCGAGGACTACGACACGGAACTGTTCGCCGCCATCGCCGACGAGGAACGCCGCCAGGAAGAACACATAGAGCTCATCGCGTCCGAGAACTACGCAAGCCCGCGGGTCATGGAGGCTCAGGGTTCCGTCCTGACCAACAAGTACGCCGAGGGCTATCCGGGGAAACGCTATTACGGCGGCTGCGAGCATGTGGACGTCGCCGAACAGCTTGCCATCGAGCGAGCGATGGAACTCTTCGGCGCGGACTACGCCAACGTGCAGCCGCACTCGGGTTCGCAGGCAAATGCTGCCGTGTACCTGGCGTTGCTCAATGCCGGTGACACGATTCTCGGCATGGACCTAAGCGCCGGCGGTCATCTGACCCACGGCTCGCCGGTGAATTTCTCCGGCAAGATCTTTAATGCCGTCCAGTACGGTATCGACAATGACACCGGCCTGATCGACTACGACCAGGTTGAAGCGCTGGCGAAAGAACACAAGCCGAAGCTTATCATCGGCGGCTTTTCGGCTTATTCCCGGGTGCTGGATTGGGCGCGCTTCCGTGACATCGCCGACCAGGTCGGCGCCTACTTCCATGTGGATATGGCCCACATCGCCGGACTCGTCGCGACCGGTGCCTATCCGTCGCCGATCCCCCACGCGGATGTTGTGACCTCAACGACCCACAAGACGCTGCGCGGCCCCCGCGGCGGCATCATCCTGGCGAAGAAGAACGATGAGCTCACCAAGAAGTTCAACTCGCTCGTGTTCCCGGGCACCCAGGGCGGACCTTTGATGCACGTCATCGCCGCCAAGGCCGTGGCATTCAAGGAGGCGCTGAGCCCCGAGTTCCGCGACTACCAGGACAAGGTTGTCGCCAACGCCCGGACCATGGCGGCCACCCTGATTGAACGCGGCTATTCGATTGTCTCCGGAGGAACAGACAACCACCTGATGCTCGTCAGTCTCATCGGCAAGGGCGTGACCGGCAAGGATGCAGACGCGGCGCTCGGCAGCGCGAACATCACCGTGAACAAGAACTCGGTACCCAACGATCCCCTGTCTCCGTTCGTGACCAGCGGCCTGCGCCTGGGCACACCGGCGATTACGACCCGCGGCTTCGGCGAGCAGGAAACGCGTGACCTGACGAACTGGATTGCCGACGTGCTCGACAACATCGATGACGAAGTGACAATTCAGCGGGTTCGTGGGCAGGTGCTCGACCTCTGCAAGCGGTTCCCGGTTTACGGCTAGCTCTAAGGTTCGCTCGCCGAGGCGACAGGTATCATCGACGCATGCATTGCCCGTTCTGCTCAAGCGAGGAAACCAAGGTCATCGACTCGAGGCTTGCCGGCGAGGGACGCCAGATTCGCCGCCGCCGGCAGTGCCTCGTCTGCCGCGAGCGCTTCACCACGTTTGAAACCGCCGAGCTGGTCATGCCGCGGGTCATCAAGTCGGACAATCGACGCGAGCCCTTCGACGAGGAAAAGATGCGCGACAGCATGCGCCGCGCGCTGCAGAAGCGGCCGGTCTCAACCGACGACTTCGAGCGTGCTATCGGCAGGCTCGTGCACCGGCTGCGGACGATGGGTGAGCGTGAGGTGGCTTCGCGCCTGATCGGCGAGCTGGTCATGGAGGAAATGCGCAGCCTGGACGACGTGGCCCTCGGTCGGTTCGCCTCCGTCTATCGCAGCGTCCAGGACGTCGATGAGTTCCAGGAAGAGATTCAGAAGCTGCAGGAAATCTCGGACGCCGACGCCCGCCGCGAGCAGATGTCGCTGCTGCCCGACGTCTTCGACAAGCGGAAGTAGGCGCACTCCGGAACCTGCACCGTGACCACCTCTTCATTCAGTGCCTACGACGCGCAGTGCATGGCCGAGGCTCTGCGCCTCGCCTGGCGGGGCCGCTACGGCGCACATCCAAACCCGC
>CAZFVT010000434.1:0-3309 GCA_964522355.1 uncultured Woeseiaceae bacterium
TAGGCCAATGACGCTACCCCAACCCAAGCAGGCGAGAAGCGAAGAAACGCTGCGACGCATATTGGCGGCCTGCGACACGCTGATCGCGAAACGCCCCTTTGAGCAGATCTCGATGCAGGACATCGCCCGCGAAGCCAAGGTCTCCGTCGGCAATCTGTACAACCGATTCAAGGACAAGGACGGCTTGGTGAATCACGTCATTGCCGGGCACCAGGAGCGTTTCCGGGCGCTGCTGATTGAGTCGCTGGCGTCCCTGCCAGCAGACCTCGATACCCGCGCGCGACTCGATGCGCTGGTCGGCATAAGCAAGGAAGCCATTAGGAACCTGGGGCCGCTGTTTTTGACGGCGGCGGCCCGCCTGGCCCAGGGGCAGCCTCCGCAGGCCGCGGTCAGCGGAAATTCGCAGGACCTGGTGGATGAGATGTGCGATTGGCTACTGGCGGGAGACACAACGCTCTCGCCTGAGCGATGCCGCTTTGCGGTCGCCTCGATTCTGTTCGGGCTGCAGTACGACCTGCTTTTCGGGACGGCCACTCGGCTATTTGGAGATGACTACAGCGGTGAGCTTGCGGAACAGGCGCACTGCTACCTGGTTTGCAAGCATGACGAATGAGAGGAGAGACACCATGACGGACCTTGCCTTGGAGATGGACGAGCGACCGGAAATGAAGCGCGGCCTTGTGCGCGGCTGGCTTGAAGCTGCTTCGATTTTTCTGCTGATGCCGATCGGTGGCATTCTTGGCGGGCTCAGCGGGTTCCCGCCGTTGGTCGCTATCTCATCGGTCGTATTGCCGCTGTTGGCCGCAACGTTTTATCTCAGGCGAGAAGGTACGACATGGCGAAGCCTGACGTTTGGCGATCGGCTGACGGTGCCTAAGCTCATTGCTTATGCGGCTGCGGCGCTGGCGACGACCGCACTCGTCGTTATCGGTATCAACAGTCTGCTGCAAATGGCAGGTATGCCGCCGGCCGACATTTCCATGTTCGAGGCGCTCCTGAAAGACAACTTCACCATGTATCTGTGGCTGTTGATCCCGGTCGCGTGGGGCAGTGCGGCTATCGGTGAAGAACTGCTTGCCCGCGGTTTCCTGTTGCATCGATTCGAGGGCATGCACGGAACAGCCAGCGCCGTCATCCTGCAGGCGGCTGTCTTCGCCGGAGCGCACTTCTACCAGGGTCTGACGGGCGTGCTGACCATCTTCGGGCTGGCGCTGGTGTTCGGCTTTGTCTATCTCCGTTCAGGGCGGAACCTGCTGCCGCTGATCATCGCGCACGGTCTGATCGACACTTTCAGCCTGACGATGATCTACCTGGGCCACGGCGACAAGCTGGTGTGACGGCAGGGACCGGCGCAGAGTTTCAGGCCGAGACGATTCAGGCCTGCTGCGCCGGGGCCCGATGGGTCACGCCCAGCTGGGTAATCAGAAGCGCTGCGCCGATGAGCGTGAAACCTTTGATGAAGGAGGCCTGCTGGATGGCACGCATGGCCGCATCTTCTGCGTAGAGCATTTCATAGCCATGCACCACAACCGTGACCGGCAACAGAAAGGCGATTAACAGCCATCCTCCCAGCCGCGGACGCCAGTTGAACAGGATCATCGCCGCACCGGCGAGTTCAACGACGCCTGACAGGAGTACCCAGAACACCGGGTACGGCGTGGTCTCCGGCATGAGCGCCACGTAGTAGGGAATGCTGGTGAAGTGGGTTATCCCGGACAGCAGGAACAACGAAGTAAAGAGCAGCCGCGCGAAAACTGTCAATGCAGTGTGGTTCGGTAGTCGGTCTTCGGTAAACATGGGTTTCTCCCCGTTTATGGGTGGTTGGCGGCGTCAGGCAGGCAGAGCGGCGTGCTCGCCGATCCATGCCCCGATCCGCTGTTTGCGGGCCGCTGTGGCTTCTTCGGTGACGCCGGCGACGATATCGGTCAGGCTGACCGCGGAAAGTGCATCCCGGTAGACTGACTCCGCCTTGCGAAACGCGGCGGCGATCGGGCAGGGCCGGGAACACTCACCAGGCGATGCACCGCAGGGGCCATTTCGACGAACCTCCGTACAGCGAAAGACCGGTGCCGCACCCTCGACGGCCGCTGTGATGTCCCAGAGCGAAATGTCTTCAGGTTTCATCATCAGCTGGTAGCCGCCGGCCGCACCGCGTCGCGCCGATACGATCCCGGCGCGGCTCAATGCCTGCAGCTGCTTGGCAAGATAGGGTTGCGGAACGCCCAGGAAGTCAGCCAGCGCCTCGCCGGCCAGTGCGGCTCCCGGCGGCAGCGCCGCAAGTAATGCGCAGGTGTGCGCCGCCCATTCGACCCCTTTTCCGATTTTCATGATGTTGGTTTGCTCGCACTCCGATAACGGATAAAAAATATCCGGTATAGAAGAAGATGTCAATTAGCCGTGGGAGCGGCTTCCAGCCGCGATTCGGAAGTGTCTTGTGGGCGATGAGTTAACCGACTTTCAGAATGCCTGTCTCTGAGGTTCCTGAGGCAGAACAACCATCAAATCGCGGCTGGACCGCTCTCGGCCATCCATGGCCTTCGCGGCATTAATGCTTCCTGCATGTCAAGCCGCTCCTACAGTTAGCGCGAGGCGATACGCCCTCGAAGGCGGCAGCGTCAGGGCGTAAAAACAGACAGCCGATCCGACGTGCCGTTACCGCCGGCTTGCGTCGCGCCGGCGACGACGTAGATCTCACCGCCTATCGCAACGGCACCCAGGCCGTGACGGGGCACCGGCATCGTGCCCGCGTCGCGCCAGCGATCGGCATTCGCGTCGTAGTCCCAGACTTCGG
This sequence comes from uncultured Woeseiaceae bacterium, assembly GCA_964522355.1. GTDB lineage: Bacteria > Pseudomonadota > Gammaproteobacteria > Steroidobacterales > Woeseiaceae > JBFGFX01. The sequence goes on from CAZFVT010000434.1 coordinate 2,792, forward strand.
AATACACGCCGCCGCCGCTTGCGGAGAAGTACTCGCCGCCGAACACATAACCGTGACTGCCAATACTTGCCGCCGCCAGGCCACCCTGGGCCTGCGGCATGGGCGCAGCATCCATCCAGCGTCTATCCGTGAAGTCATAGACGTCATGGCGTGCCGAGTTGCCGCTGTTAACCGTGCGCCCGCCGACTACGTGCCATCGGTTGCCGATAACGAAGGAGGCCGCACTGTTGCGCGCCATCGGCAGCGGTGCGGCAGTCGCAATCTCGGCCGTCGCTGGATCAAACACCTGGTGTGTATCCACATCCCCCTGATCGTTCCAGTCGGCGTTCGATCCGCCGGTCGGAGCGCGTCCACCGGCGAGGTGGACCCGTCCGTTTGCTACGGCGGTAACGGTTTCGCACTGTGCGCTTTGCAAGGCACCTGCTCTGACCCATCCACCACCCGCCAGTCGCAGCACCTCCAGGCTGGCGCTCCAGCGGCCGCCGTTCGCGGCGATGAATCCGCCGAACAGCAGCAGC
>CAZFVT010000435.1:0-3292 GCA_964522355.1 uncultured Woeseiaceae bacterium
GAATCATTCGCCCGGACCTGGCAACGGCCGAAGCACGCTGCCAGTCGACCGTCTCACCCTGGCCGCTCTTGCCGCCCTCATAGACGTACTCCGCCGCTTCAGGTGCAACCTGTGCGTCGCCGCGCTGGCGGTACACCGGCCAGCGACGATAAGTGGCCGACACGTCGAGCGTCGCGAAGTCCTCGACGTCGGTTTGCAGCACGTCCGGCTGGAAGATGCTCGCAACCGCATGCCATTCGTCGCTGCTCGGATGCAGCATGACGGCAACGCGCAGCACGTCGGAAGGAATCGTCTCAGCGAGCTTTGCCGCCTGCTCGGGAGACACGCGACGGCTGGATTCTGCGAAAACAAATCCCAGCGCATCGGCTCCCGCCTCGACCGCTGCCGCCACATCTTCGGCGTGGGTCAATCCGCAGACTTTGACGAACGCGGTCACGCACCGCGCTCCTGCCGGCCGGCCGTTAGCATCTGCTTAACGAGCTCACCGGGATCGTCGCTACGCATGAGCGCCGTGCCGACCAGGCCCATCGCATAACCCTGTGCCGCCACCCTCGCGGTATCGGCGGGACCCTTCAGGCCGCTTTCCGCGACCGCGGTGACAAGCTCGGGCAAGGCAGGCGCCAGCCGCTCGAGGCGATCAGGATCGACTTCGAGGCTGCGAAGGTTTCGGGTGTTGATGCCAAACAAGAGCTGCCTCGCCGCAGCGCGATCCGCGTGTTCGTTGTCATCAAGCAGGCTGCGGCTGCGAACGATATCGTCGCTGTCGAAAGACTCCAGCAGCACGAACATGCCGAGCTCATAGGCGGTCTTCAGCATCGCGTCCAGCACCGCATCATCGACAATGGCCGTGATCAGCAGCACGCCGCTCGCGCCGCAGGCGCGCGCCTCGATAACCTGTCGCGGGTCAACCAGGAAGTCCTTGCGCATGACCGGCGTGCGGAACTCGGTGACTGCATCGACAACCTCTTCGAGGTGTTCGAGGCTGCCGGCAAACCGATCCGGCTCGGTAAGCACCGAGATCGCCGCGGCGCCAGCCTTCGCATAGGATTTTGCGCGAACTGCACGGTCTTCGTCGGCCGCCGCGAGCTGGCCCTCCGCCGGTGAGTGGTTCTTGATCTCGGCAATGAGGTCGAAGCGATCGAGCGCCAGGGGCACGATCGGCCGGTCGAGCTTGGTCACGTCCCATTCCGGGCTGAGCGCCTTCACGCGCTCCCGGCTGGCGTCGGCCATTTGCTCGAGGAAGTCGGCCATCGTTGCTAGCCCGCCGCAGCGAAATGGCGGCGAAAGGTTTCGAGGAAGCCGGCCGCACTGCCATCATCGATGGCGGCCGCCGCGCGTTCGACGCCTGCGATCGGGCCGTCGACCTCGCCCATGACTTCGAGCACCAGCGAGGTACCCATGAGAAGCGCATGGCGGTGCGCGCCCTTATCCTCACCGGAGAACACGCGCTCGAGCTCGGCCGCGTTGTGCGCCGCATCGCCACCCGCAAGGTCTTCGGGTGCGCAGCGCGGCACGCCATAGTCTTCCGGTGAACGACGCAGTTCTTCCACCGAGCCCGGATGCACGTCATAGAGCAGAAAATCCCCGGCCGGACTCGCCTCGTCCCAACCCGGCTCGCCGTGAACCACAAACGCGCGTTCGATGGGCATGCCGGCCAGCGTGTCGGCCATGAGTTTTGCCGCCTCCGCACTGAAGGCGCCGATCAGCTGGTAGGGCGGCGCGGCCGGATTGGTCAGCGGCCCCAGCAGGTTGAAGACGGTGCGTACACCGAGCGCGCCGCGCACCGGCATGATGGCTTTCATCGCCGGATGGAAGGCCGGCGCGAACAGGAAGGTGAAGCCGGTCGCCGACAGCGCCTTGACCGAGGCATTGGCATCCAGCGGCAGCGGCATGCCGAGCACTTCCAGCATGTCGGCGCTGCCGCTCTTTGACGAGATCGAACGATTGCCGTGTTTGACGACCCGCGCGCCGCAGGCAGCGGCCAGCAGGCCGGTGCCGGTCGACAGGTTGAGACTGCCGGAGCCGTCGCCGCCGGTACCGACGGTATCGACCGTCGGAGTGCCGTCCGGTATCTCGGGTTTCAACGCCAGCTCGCGCATCGCGGTGGCAAAACCGCGGATTTCCTCGGCCGTCTCGCCCTTGGCTCGCAGGCCGGCAAGGAAAGCGCCGCCAAGCGCCTCGAGCATGTCGCCTGATGCCATCGCGCGCATCAGCCCGGCAGCCTCCTCTTCGCTCAGCGAATGACCGTCCAGCAGGCGATTCAACAGGGGCGAAAAGTCATTGCTCATCGGACGGTTCCTTTAGCTGGCCATGTTCATGAAGTTACGCATCAGGACGTCTCCGTCCGGGGTCAACACGCTTTCCGGATGAAACTGTACGCCCTCTACCGCGAGCGTCTTGTGGCGCACGCCCATGATTTCATCGCGATCGGTACGGGCGCTGATCTCGAGGACCTCCGGGATCGAGCCGGCGTCGGCACACAGCGAATGATAGCGGCCAACCAGCAGGGGCTGCGGCAGATCTGCGAAGAGACCCTTGCCGTCGTGACGAATTGTCGAGGTCTTGCCGTGCATCAGGCGGTCTGCACGAATAATGCGTCCGCCGAAGTGCTGCACGATGCACTGGTGTCCGAGGCAGACGCCGAGAACCGGCACCCGGCCAGCGAAGGCCTCGATCATCGCCAGCGATTGGCCGGCATCGTCTGGCTCTCCCGGACCCGGGGAAATGACCAGGTGCGTCGGCGAGCTCGACAGCGCGTCTTCGACGGAGAGCTTGTCGTTGCGATGCACGTCCACGCCGGCGCCGGCGGCGCGAAACGCCTGCACCAGGTTGTAGGTGAAGGAGTCGTAGTTATCGATCAGCAGGATGCGCACGTGTTCGAAGCTCACAGCCCTTCTCCCGCCATGCTCAACGCCTGCCTCAGGATCCGGCTCTTGGCCATGACCTCGGCGTATTCATTCGCGGCGACGCTGTCGGCGACGATCCCGCCGCCGGCCTGGTAGGTGTATTCATCGCCCTGGAAGACCAGGGTGCGAATGGTGATGGCCTGGTCCATATCGCCGTTGACGTCGAAATAGCCGGCCGTGCCGCCATAGAGACCGCGGCCATGGGCCTCCATTTCTTCAATAATCTCCATGTCGCGAACCTTGGACGCACCGACCAGTGTGCCGGCCGGGAAGCTCGTCGCGAACAGGTCGAACGCGTCGAAGCCGTCTTCCAGCTCGCCCTGGACGCCGCTGACGATGTGCATCACGTGACTGTAGCGCTCGATTTCCATGAAGCTCTCCACCTG
>CAZFVT010000436.1:0-3289 GCA_964522355.1 uncultured Woeseiaceae bacterium
CAGTGACAGATGAGGCTTTTGACTATCTCGATGCGCCGCCGGCTCGCGTCTGCCAGGCAGATGTGCCGCTGCCCTATGCAGAAAACCTCGAAGCCATGAGTCTTCCCAACGCAGATGATATCGTCGCAGCAGCCAAAGCTGTCTGCGAGGGCATGTAGGGGGCAACGGATATGGCTATCAATATCACAATGCCTGCTCTTTCACCCACTATGGAAGAGGGCACACTTGCTAAATGGCTCGTAAAGCCTGGCGACACTGTGGAATCCGGTGACGTCATTGCCGAGATCGAAACTGACAAAGCTACAATGGAAGTAGAAGCTGTCGACGAGGCCGTTGTTTTCGTAATCCGGATGCAGCGCCACGTCGCCGAAACCACCCTGGCCGCCGTAATCCACGTCCGGCACGCCGTCAACGCGGCGTGACTTCTGGCCTTCCTGGGTAACGATGTACAGGTTGCCCTTTTTCTCGGTCACGAGCATCCGGCCATCGGGCAGGAAAGCCAGCGACCACGGCTCGTCGAAAGACGTTACTGGCTGAACGTCGAACGGCAGCCCGTCCTGCGCGACAGAGGCCGCGGCAATTAACGAGGAGGCAAGTGTCGCGATTACATAGCGTGTCATTTGCATGATCTTTAGTCCCTTGTGTAAGTCTGTGTCGACGTGACCACGGAGTCGTCCCGCTCCGGATCAGACACGAATTTCCCAAATTGATTCGATCTCGACCGAGGCACCGAGCGGCAGAGAGTTGGTGCCGAGCGCGGCGCGAGCGCCCTTGCCTTCCTCACCGAACACCTCGGCGAACAGCTCCGAGGCCCCGTTGATGACCAGCGACTGCTCGGTGAAATCATCCGTGCAGTTGACGAAGCCGCGGATCTGCAGGCATTTCACGACCCGATCCAGGTCGCCGTCGCAGGCTTTCCTGAGCTGCGCCAGAATCCGCAGGCCAACGTGACGCGCGGCGATATAGCCGTCGTCGGTCGTCAGGGCGCGGCCAAGCTTGCCGTAGGTCGGCGTGTCGAGGTCGTTCGGCGGGATGTTGCCGGCGATGTTGACCTGGTTGCCGGAGATTCGGTAAGGCACGTAGACGGCGACCGGGGTCGGCGCGTCGGGCAGGGTCAGACCCATCTCGGCGAGCTTCGCCTCGACGTTATGTGAGGCCTGCGCCTTCGCGACGCCGGACAGGCCGGCCACGAGAGATGCCGCGCCCGCAAGTTCAAAAAAGGATCGTCTGTTCATTCTTTGCCGCCTCCAGGGCCGGTGGGCAGGTCTTTCAGGGCCGGCCACTTTAGCGAACGACCCGGGGCAATACCACAAGATGACAGGGCCGCAAGGCCTGCCCGTCATGGCATTCGTTAAGCGTCAAGCCAGCGACGAAGCCCCAGCAGCAGTGCAAACTGCAGGATCACGGCGATCAAAGCGACCAGCACGGACTCAAGCAGACCGGCAGCGATAAATCCGGCCAGCGCCAGGGCCCCGTTGGTCAGCGCGTAGGGAAGCTGGGTCGTAAAGTGCGCCAGCGGCGTCGTCGAGGCCCCGGTCGAGGAAAGAATGGTGGTCTCGGAAACCGGCGAGGAATGGTCACCGAACAGACCACCGGACAGCACCGCACCGATGACAACGGCCATGGCGGCATCGGTCGCGAGCGCCGCCGGCACGGCCAGCGGCATCATGATGACGACCGTTCCCCAGGACGAGCCCGTCGCAAAGGAGATAATGGCGGCAAGTACAAACGCGATGGCTGGCAACAGCCAGCCCGCTACGTTGTCACCGGCGATTGCGGCGATGTAGCTGCCGGTGCCGAGGTCCTCGCCAATGCTGCCCAGCGCCCAGGCCAGGACAAGGGTTGCCGCTATCGGCAGCATGCCGGTCATGCCGCGGATGTAGGCGTCGAAGCTCTCCAGCAAGCGGCCGGCACCCAGCCCCACGACCAGCGCCACGAGCGTCACCGCGGCCAGCAGGTAGGCGGCCGCGAGACCGGCACGGAAATCTGAGCCCGCGACCTGCTCGAAAGGAAAACCAAGTTCGCTCAGTGTGGCGAACAGGGTTACGCACAACACGGTGAGCGGCAGCCAGACGATAATGGGCCGGGCCATGGACTCAGCGCCCGCCTCCGCTTCCGCCGGCGTTGTCGTTGTGGGTGTATCGACGTTCGCTTCCGCCGCACGCATCGGCCCGTAGTCAAAGCCCAGCAGGGTCAGCGCCGGAACCATGAAGATCGCGAGCCAGGCGTAAAGCTGGAAAGGAATAGCGGCGACGAAGGCATCCCATTCCGAGGTGGCGACGCCGTTGGAGGAGAAGGCGTCGGCGATAACGCTCATGATGAAGACGCCCCAGCCAATAAATGGGATAAGAATGGCGACCGGCGAGGACGTCGAGTCGAGAATGAACGCCAGCTTCTGCCGCGAGATGCCGAGACGGTCCGTCAGCGGCTGGAACACCGGGCCGACGATAAGCGGCGTGCCGAGGTCGGAAAAGAAAATAAGGATGCCGCCGAACCACGCACCGAGCTGCGCCCTCGCCCGGCTCGTGACCAGCCGCGTGGCGGCGCGGGCAAAAGCGGCGCCGCCGCCCGACCACTCAATCAGTTTGACGAAGCCGCCGATAAACGCGAGCAGCACCAGCACGCTGGCGTTGTAGCTGTCTGCCACCTGCGGCACGAGGTAGTTCTTGATGGTCAGTGGCAGGAACTGCAGCACGCCGGCGTCGACCAGCAGCAGCGCACCCGTGAGCACGCCGCTGAACAGGCCGACCAGCACGTTGCGCGCACTGAGCGCGACGATCAGGGTTACGGCAACCGGCAGGAGCGATATCGCGCCGGGATCGCCGTTCATCGGTCGTTAGCTGCCGCTCGAAAAAACATCGCCGCACGATAGCACGGCTGTTGAAGCGTCAGCCGCGCTGAGGCTGGCAGGCCGGACAGTAGAAGAGGCCGCGACTCGACACCGCCATGCGCTCGATGCCTTCACCGCAGTCGCGACAGGGCTTGCCGCCCCGTCCGAACACCCAGTGGCGATACTGGCCGAAACGCTGGCCTTCTGCCTTCATGGCGCTGGCCATTTCCGGACTGACGGTAACGCCGCGCAGGCGATACGCGCGCCGGCTGATCTTGAGCGTCTCGCTTGCCAGCTCATACATGGTCGCCTCGTCGAGCTGCGACGGCTTGTTCGCGGGATGGACGCCCGCGGTAAAGAGAATCTCTGATCGCAGGTAGTTGCCGATGCCGGCGAGGGAGTGCTGATCGAGGTACAGCGCCCCGCGGCCGCGGTTGGGGAAGCGCTTTTCGGCGGGCC
>CAZFVT010000437.1:0-3285 GCA_964522355.1 uncultured Woeseiaceae bacterium
TACCAACGTCGGCTTCCTGTACATGTCCGACGAGGGTGTAGAAGGCCTGACGCCACAAAACGATTACCTCGTCGCGCGCGTCAACCAGGAGCTACCGAATCGCAGCTCGGTGGGTGCCATGGTCGTCACCCGCAGCGGCGACGGCAGCGTCAATGGCAACCCGTCCGAGGATGAGAACCAGACCTACGCCGTCGACGGGCGCTGGGGCATTGGCGACAACCTCCTGGTTGAAGGCTGGCTGTCGCAGACGGACACGCCAACCCTGGAAGATGACGATCTCGCCTACGCGTTGAAGATGAATTACAACTCGGAGAAATGGTCGTCGCGCCTGAGCTGGACCGAGGTGCAGGAAAACTTCAATCCGGAAGTTGGCTTCCTGCGACGCGACGATTACACCAAGGGCGAGTTCTTCATCCTGCGACGCTATCGACCGGACGATTTCTTCGGCATGCTCGAGATTCGGCCGCACATTTCCATCAACGGCTTCTGGGACCCCGACGGCTTCCAGGAGACCGGATTCCAGCACTATGACGTTCACTGGGAATTCAAAAACGGCTACCGCGTCGACACCGGTGCCAACTACCTGAAGGATGGCCTGCAGGAACCGTTCGAGATCATCGACGACGTCTTCGTACCAGCAGGTACTTACAGCGGCTGGGAAGCGCAGATTCACGCCAACACCGACCTGTCGAAGCCGTTTAACTTCGACTTCCGGTCGAACATTGGTAAGCGCTTCGGTGGCGATCGATTGGTGCTGCGGCCGACGTTTGGATTCCGCATCGGTGAGACCTTCACCTCCGAACTCGCGTTGGTCTATAACGAATTCGACCTGCCGGTTCCGGGCGGTAACTTCGACGTGACCCTGGCGAGGCTTCGCCTGTCCTACTCCTTTACGCCGCTCATCCTGTTGCAGGCGCTGGTCCAGTACAACGAAGCGGATGACGTTTTGTCGACCAACCTGCGTTTCTCGATGCTGCGGACGGCAAACTCCGGGTTGTTCGTCGTGTACAACGAATTTGATGAGCGCATGCCCGGATCACCGCCCGCGGGCCGTGAGTTCATCATCAAATATAGCTACCTGTTCGACGTCTTCGACTAGCAGTCGGCTGAGATACCCTCAGCCGGCGCGATACTGCGTTGGTTCGCGGTGAAAAATGCTCATGTACTGTCGTGTACACTGCGCTTTTTCACCGCAAACCGCCTTGTCTCGCACGCGCCTGAGACTTTCTCAACCGACTGCAAGCTGAAACCTGAATGCCTGTCGGCTGCAACAGCGACGGCCCGCTCACGCTTCATGCATGGGCGGGCGTCGTTGGATCAGGGCCCGCGGAGATCGTGGGTTAAACGAAGGTGACTTCGCCCCAGCGTGTCGGCAGGTGCATGTTGACCTTGCCCTGCGGGCTCCACACCCAGTTGTCTTCCGGGTGTACCTGCTCCTCCGGGTTGAGGCTTTCGGGAACCGCCGTACCGTGCGGCGGGATGCGCACGTAGCGGCCATCGACGACCTCGTGCTGCCACTGCACGCGCGAGAAGTTGAGCCGCCAGGTGTCTCCTGGTTTCGGCGGCACCGCGCCGTGTTTATGGTATTCAGCCAGTCCGCTCCACGGTATGGCCACTTCGACGGTCCAGCCGCGGTCGACGTCGCTCGGGTCGTTCAGGGTGCCATCAACCCGCACCCGGCGTTTCAGTCCCGGAATGTTGCAGCCTAGTCTCGGCTTGCCGCCTTCGCCGTAGGGCTTGGGTAGGCTCAGTTCCCAGATCGTACCGAGCGCGTTGATCTCGAACTCGTAGTAGTTGAGACCGTCGGCATCGGGGTCGATGAAGATCTCGAAGTCGTTGTCCTCGAACATCACCGCGTTCTTCTCAGTGATCGTGCCCCAGACGTGCGGTTCCTCCAGATCGGCGAGAAAGTAAAAGAAGTGCTCGTCCCAGGCCATCTTGACGCGCGTTTTGAAGCGCGGCCGCAGCGCATCCAGCCCGGTAATGTCGACGAAGGCAGCGCTCCAGGGCAGCGCATCCCAGGCCGGGTCGAGCGCATCCCCGTCGAGGTTGATCGGCGCATCGACGCGCTGGCAGTCGTATCGTTGTCGGTTAGCTTCGGCCCAGTGGTCGGTCATCGGAATATTGGCTCAGTCGTTGAATTTCAGTTTCACAACACCAGCGGCAGCCAGTACGGCGGTCGTAGCCAGCAGCCCGGCCATGGCAGGGTTGCCATAGAGCCAGGAGCCGGTCGCAAACAGGATGGCGTAAACGGCCGTGCAGCCAAGGAACATGCAGGCAATGCCGCGCGGAATATTGACGCCCTGACTGTCAGGGCTTCGACCCTGCTCCGAGAGATTCCTGTAAACCTGCCGCCAGCCCGGGCCGCCTGGATTGATCAAGGTGCAGAAGCGCTCGAGCGTTTCGGTCTTCGTTGGCGGCGTCAGCAAGGTGGCGCTGACCCACGCGGCCGTCGTAATGGCGACGCCAAGCACTAACTCCTGCCAGGCAGCGAGGTCAGGATCGACGACCCGAAAACCGACCGCAACCGTGAACGAGACGATCATGGCGACGATCTCGCTGGTGGCGTTAATGCGCCACCAGAACCAGCGAAGAATGAACAGCAAGCCGGTACCGGCGCCGATTTGCAGCATGATCTCGAAGCCCTGCAGGGCGTTCTCCAATTGCAGCGCGATAAAGCCGGCGACGGCCATCATTAAGACGATCGAAACCCGTCCGGCGAACACCTGCTCTTTCTCCGTGGCTTCCGGCTTGATGAAGCGGCCGTAAACGTCATGCACGATGTAGGACGACCCCCAGTTCAGGTGCGTCGAAATCGTCGAGATGTAGGCGGCCGCAAGCGAGGCGACAACGAGCCCCAGCCAGCCGGTGGGCAACACGCGCTGCAGCATCGCCGGGTAGGCGAGGTCGTCGTTGATGATCGCGGGATCGACGTTGGGAAACGCGAGCGCAATGCTGTCGAGCGTCGGAAAGACGGCAATGGAGCACAGCGCGACGATAATCCACGGCCATGGGCGCAGGCCGTAATAAGCGGCGTTGAAAAGCAGCACCGCGGCGCGCGCATGTTTCTCATTGCGGGCGGCGAGCATACGCTGCGCAACATAGCCACCGCCGCCCGGTTCGGCGCTGGGGTACCAGACACTCCACCACTGCACGGCCAGCGGAATGACCAGTACCGAGAGCAGCAGGTTGATGCTTTGGTCGGTGTAGCTGCCATCCGGACCAACTTTAAGCTCCGGGAAGAACGACAGCTTGTCGCTTAGCGCCGGCGAGTCGATGAGCGCC
>CAZFVT010000438.1:0-3274 GCA_964522355.1 uncultured Woeseiaceae bacterium
CGCAGCCGTCTGCCCAGCAGCCGATGGAGTGTTGCTCCTCAAGCCGCGCCACGATGCCGCCCCTGGCGGCATGAACCGGGGTGCCTTCCGGCATTCGAAAATCGATGGCGTATTGTTCAAGGCCGGTGTGACTGAAACGCGACCCGAAGCTCTGGATGACCCGGTAGCTCTTTCCTGGCTCATAGGGCAGTCGATACACGTGCTCATTGTCGTGCACAGCCTCCTGGTCGCCGACGGTCCAGTCATAGCTGTAACGATATCGAGGGTTGTCCGCTTTGCCGGCCGGTTCCATGGTCATGGCGAGCTCGGTCTTGCCGGCGGGCAGGGTTCGGGTGATTTTGCTCGGGCCGCGAGTTTCGAGATCGCGGGTTCTGACCCGTATCGTGTAGGTCAACGGAAATTCGCTCAGGTTCTCTGCCATCAGCCGAATCTCATCGGCCGAGCGCTCTTCACGAATACAGATAACTTCCTCGTCGCAGCTGGTTCCGTCAGCGGCGAGGGCCGGACTGCCAGACATGCAGACGAAGACTGCGAGACCCAGCGCGGCGGCCGATCGGTAGCCCGACCCGGCACTTTCGCTCGCTGTGTTCCGTCGCTTCTTCGTCATGGAAAGATGCCTAGTTGGAGGCTCCGTTGCCGCTGGCCTGTGCGTTCAACGCTTCCTGCGGAAGATCAGCTTCCCGGTAGTAGAAGGTATGCGAGTAACGGACATCTTCGGTAATGACGACCTGACCGTCGGCCAATGCCGGTCGATAGACCATCTTGCGAAGCTCGCGGGAGATCTGTGTGTACATCGTATCGAGTCCGCGTGGGTCTGCTTCCATCAGCTCAATGTTCACCGGCCGACCCCGGATTGAGACGCGATAACGAAAAACCGCTGTGCCTGTCTCGAAGCCTGGCGGCGCGCCGCTAACGCCTGGGCCGAGGTCCTGTCCGTAAACGCGAGGCGGTGCCGCGTCCTGCAGAACTACCGGAGTCGCAAGCACTGCGTCGCGACGAGCGATCGCATCCGGGTCGCCGGTTTCGGTCAGGTACTCCCAGATTTCCTCATAGACACGCTCCCCGCGGTTCGGCCGCGCGGACATCACGTAGTAGTCTCCCAGCTCCAGCATTGTGTCGCTGAGCACCTGCCAACCCGCTTCTTCATTGCTTTCGGCGACTCGAATGGCGCGCTTGAGATACACCTCGCCGGAGGACACCGAGGCGGACTCAACGTAGGGCGTATCAGCGAAGCCTACGTAGAGATAGGACTTGCCGAGACGGGTGAGCGGATCGATGAGCTCCAGGCTGTCATCGCCGTAGTTATCCTCGATGATGCTGATGATTCTACGCCAGGTGAAACGCTCCTGATCGAAGAAGGCCATCCGGTTCTGCCATGCGGCCCGGGTTCGCAGCGCAGGAATAATATCCATACTGTCGTTGCCGACGTTACGCGCCTGCAGGTAGTAAATGCGTTTCTGAATGTCGACAGACTCTTCGAGCTCGCCGACGGACAGGTAGGTTTCCGCCAGCGACTGAAGCGTTTCTATCTGCTCCATGTTGTGCGGTCCGTCATTCACGTGGCTGACGTGCACCGCGCGGTTGAAAGCGTCCCGCGCCAGGTCCGGCCGGCCGGCCGAGAGCTGCGCAGAGCCGAGACCGCGTAGCGGGTTCACAAGATCTCTCGACAGGCGATTGTCGATCCGTTCGATGATGCCGATAGCTGAGTTGTAGTTGACGATGGCGGATTCGAAGTCCCGCATGCCGTGCTGGGCAATCGCAAGATTGGTCAGGGCGCTGGCTGACTCCTCGCTGTCGAGGCCGTAGCTGCGAATCGTCAGTTCGACGATTTGCTTGCCAAGACCATCGGCTTCAGCGAACGCGCTGTCGGACACCGCATCAAGGTAAAGGGTGAAGAGGCGCGATAGCCGCTGTTCGTCGGTCTCGTCCTCGACATCGAGTATCGACTCATCGACGTCATCGGCGGTGTACGGATCGTCCTCGAACATTCGCTGAGAGGGCAGAACGATTTCTTCAAGCTCGTCGTCAATTGGCTGATCCGACGATGGAGAGACCTCTTCGAGCTCATCCGCCATTGGCTGCTCGCCGGGCAGGACGATCTCCTGGAGTTCATCTTCCGTCGGTTGCTCGCCGGGCAGGACGATCTCCTGAAGCTCGTCTTCCATCGGTTGCTCAGCCGTGGCCGGGGCGTCTGCGGATACCTCCGGCTCCTGTGCGTGAAGCAGGCCAAATGCGGAGGACGCCAACAGTACGGCGACGGTCCGGAGGGGCAGGTTGAGAGCAGCGTTGTGGCGGTCGATCATTTAAGTGGCTTCCAGCCTCGAAGTCCTGATTTCGACTTCGTAATCCACGAATAGTTCTTATGTTTAAAGCGTTATATCGGCATCACATCACTATACCGATATGGTCGCGTGCCGGGTAGGCGCGGGCCCGCCTGGCCCCAGCGGCTGATTGCGGCAAGGTTTCAGAAAGCCAGAGAGATCTGCCTGCCGTCGGGACGTCGAAACTGGCTTACATCCAGGTTTTTCCGGGCATCGGCAGCATTCAGCGACAGCCGCCGGCAGGCCGCGTCGAATCGCTGCCGCAACATTTCTGCGTAGGGTCCCTGGCCTCGCTGTCGACGGCCATACCGGTTGTCATAATCGCGCCCGCCGCTGGCCTGCCGTATCAGGCTCATGACGTGCTCGGCCCGGTCCGGATAGTGCTCGCTCAGCCAGTGTTGAAAAAGCGACTTCAACTCATGCGGTAGCCGCAGCAGGATCCAGGCCGCTCGCGTTGCGCCAGCCTCTGAACTTGCCTCCAGAATCGTTTCAATTTCGCCATCGTTGAGGGCAGGAATAACGGGCGCCATCATGACGGTTACCGGTATGCCGGCCGCCGTCAGTTCCGAAACGGCCCTGAAACGCTGCGACACCGAAGGTACACGCGGTTCGAGAACGCGTTTCAGATGGTTGTCGGCTGAGGGGATGCTGACCGCCACCGAACAGAGCCGCCGAGCCGCAAGTTCTGCCAGCAGGTCGAGATCGCGGCGGATAAGCGTGCCCTTGGTAATCAGGCTCACCGGGTGCCGGCATTCGAGAAACGTCTCCAGCAGATGGCGGGTGATCTTCAGGCGCTTCTCGGCTGGCTGGTAGGGATCGGTGTTCGCGCCGATGCAGATCGGCTTCACGACGTAGCTCGGCTTTTCCCATTCAGCAAGCAGCCGCTCGACGGCGTTCGGCTTGTAGAAGATCTTCGTCTCGAAGTCGATGCCGGGCGAGAGATCGAAATAGCT
>CAZFVT010000439.1:0-3256 GCA_964522355.1 uncultured Woeseiaceae bacterium
GCTGATGTCGAAGATGCGCAGGCCGCGGAAGCGAATCGGGCTGACGTCTTCACTGACGCCACCGAGGCCGCAGTCGACGCGACCCCGGGTCTGCTCCACCGACATGATCAGGAGATCGTCGACGATGGAAACGTCGCCCTGCCCGCCCGGACAGACGATCGACGAGCGCAGCTCCGGCAGGTCGCCGGACAGATCGTAGACGTTGTAGCCGTGGTAGTTGCCGACAACCATGACGTCATTGCGAAACGCCATATCAGTGTTGCCGAAGGTCAAGGGCGGCCAGCGACCGTTGCCGCCATCGCCGCCGGTGGTGTCTTCCTCGACCTCTTCGTCGGACACGGGCTCACCGGTGACCTCCGCCAGCCGCTCGGGCGACAGGTCGGACGGGTTCTTCGGATCGAAGAAGCCGGGCGGTTTCGGCAGTGCACCGAGCAGTTCCATGTTGGAGATCGCCTGGCCGGCGTCGCGGAAACCGGCTGAAAGCCCGGCCCTCGGGTCGGCGGAAAGACCGACCAGCAGTTCGTTCATGCGTTCAATTTCGGACTGCTGATCGTTGGTTACGTCGCTGGTGAACTCGAACAAGGTTGGCTCGTAAGCCGACGCGGGCTGGTCGAGCAGATGTTCGACCATGCTGATGGCGCCTTCGTGATGCGCGATCATCAGCTGCAGGAACAATCGATCGAAGTCCGTGCCCTCCGCGGCGGCAAGATCGGCCATCTGCTGTGGCGTCGCCATGCCGGCCATCTGGTGCGTCGTGTGCATTGCGTCATGCTCGGTCGGCTCCGGCACCTCCTCGCCGCGCTCCCGCAGCCAGCCCTGCATGAACTCGATCTCGTCGGCCTGTGAGGCGTCAATGCGTCCGGCAATGTCGCGGAGCTCAGGCAGGTTGGTGCGATCGGCAACGAGCTCTGACATCTGAATGGCCTGATGATGGTGCGGAATCATGTCCTGCATGAACACCACATCCGCCGCTGAGTAGCTGGTGTCGGCAAGCTCGATAGCCTCGTCAGCGCTGAGCTCTCGGGCGTCATCACCGGGCATGCCGGGTTGCACGATCGGCGCCTGGGCAAAGGCGGTCGAGGCAAGACCGAAAAATCCAAGAAAAACGAGCGGGCGAACCAGCCGGGTGAACGGTGAGACATCGCTGAAAATCACGTGAATACTCCTGAGTGCAGCCAAGGGCGCTATGGGAATTTTGTGCCGGCCGCGGAAGCCGGCCGGTGTTTTTCACCAATCTAGCAGATTTGCCGGCCATGGGCGTCGCGCTTGCCGGCCGGCGCCGGAGTCTGTCACATTGGACGCAATGCGGCGTCGGCTTTGGGACGATCGCCGACCACGCTACGGAGCCCGTTCATGAACTTAACGCCAACAGTCGCCGAGGCAGCCACGGGATGATTCTCGCAGTGCTGCAGCTGGCCGCCGCCGCGGCTGGCTTCGAGGCAGACGCGTTACGCGCCGTCGAAGCGCATCGCGCGGCGGCAGATCTACCCGGCGTCACTGCGGCGATCGCCGTTGACGGTCAGTTGGTGTTCGCCGGCGCCGCGGGCATGGCAGACCGGCAAAGCGAACGGGTAATGACTTCAGACACGCCGATTTATGCCGGCTCGGTAAGCAAGGTCTTCACCGCCGTTCTGGTCCTCCAGGCCGTGGAGGCAGATGCCGTTTCACTGGACAGCTCGGCGAATCTCGGCGGCCCCGTTGATCAGGCGACGGTGTTCCCACAGTTCCGGACTGCCGCGCGAAGGCAATTTCAATTACTGGTTTACCGGCAGATTCCCGGACCAACCTGAGCTGGACCGCTACCTGGAAGAGCAGTCCCTGCGCTTTTCGCCGGGTGCCGAACTCGCCTACTCCAACATCGGCTATGCCGCACTCGGCCGCCTGCTCGAACGCCAGTCCGGGCAGAGCTATGCGGCGCTGCTTGAGGAACGCATCGTTCGACCACTCGCCCTAACGTCGACGGGTGCCGCTGCGCCGCCGGGCGACCTTTCCCGGGGCTACACGCCGCGCGACCGGATCATCCCCAACGCATCACGACCCTTCGCCGGCGTCGGTGAAGCCGTGGGCGATCGCCATCTTCGCGAGTATCACGATGCCGCATCGATTACGCCGGCGTTCGGGATTCACAGCAACGCTCGTGACCTCGCCATTTTCGGCGCTGCCCTCGTTGCCGAGGAGTCGACGCTCCTGTCCGCCGAGAGTCGTCGTCGAATGCTGTCGCCCCAACGCTTTGGACGGGGGCTTGGATTACGTATCGAAAACCTGGGCGGACGGCAGGTTGCGCGGCACAGTGGCTGGTTCGCAGCCCACCGCTCGCAGCTACTGCTCGACGACGAGGCGAACATCAGCATTGCCGTTCTGACCAACAGCGACGACGGCAATCCCCATACCCTCGTTGACGAGCTCTACCGGCTCGCCATCGGCGCCGGCGATGAATAAACCGCAGCGAAATGTGCAGCGTTGCAGGTCTGAGCCAGACGTTCATCTTGATTTGCTTATGGACGGCCGCGAGGGTGTCGCTTTGCGGTGGATCGGTCTGCCGCGACCGACGTACCGGGGTTTTGCCGCTCGAAAGAGCCCTGCACATTGGGCCCGCGAATGAATACCGAAACCGACTGGCTACAAGCGCCGTTTCGGCTGGCCACACCTGACGACGCCGCGGCCATGGCGGATCTCGTCAATTACGCTGGCGAGGGCTTACCGGACTACCTTTGGTCGCGGATGGCGGAGGACGGCCAGTCGCCGCGCGAGGTGGGCCGCGAGCGGGCGCGACGTGAGTCCGGTTCGTTTTCGTGGCGAAACACGGTGCTTCGGGACGATGAC
Source organism: uncultured Woeseiaceae bacterium (assembly GCA_964522355.1). GTDB lineage: Bacteria > Pseudomonadota > Gammaproteobacteria > Steroidobacterales > Woeseiaceae > JBFGFX01. The sequence continues at coordinate 2,824 of CAZFVT010000439.1, forward strand.
GGTGAGGTATCGGCAGCGCTGATCGGCTACCCGCTGCCTGATGAGCCGGACCCGGATGCCTATACCGACCTGCCACCGATGTTCGTCCCGCTGCAGCAGCTCGAGGACCTTGCCCCCGGCAGCTGGTACATCAACGTGCTCGCCGTGTATCCGAAATTCCGCGGCCGGGGCCTTGGCCAGTCATTGCTCGACGTTGCCGCCGCGCAGGCGAAGCGCCTGAACTGTCGAGGGCTGAGCCTTATCGTCTCGAACAGCAACGTGGGCGCCGCAAGGCTTTATCGGCGAATGGGCTATTCGGAAATCGCCCGTCGCCCGGTGGTCAGTGAGGACTGGCAGACCGACGCGACAGAATGGGTGCTGATGACCTGCCCGCTTGCGGACGCCTGAATCCGCCGACGATGCGGCGACGTGTTCGTCCCCGTTTCAAACAGGT
>CAZFVT010000440.1:0-3247 GCA_964522355.1 uncultured Woeseiaceae bacterium
TTCCTCGGCGAGCTGCTCCCGTCTTGCCGCCGACAGCTTCTTGGAATCGTCCAGCCCGTCCGGCGCCTTGTCGGTATCGAGGATGACGGCCGCCGCCACGACCGGGCCCGCCAGTGGACCGCGACCGACTTCGTCGACGCCGGCGGTCGGCCATTCAGACGGAAACAGGGGCCGGGTGCCGCTGATCAATGCTCGCGGCCGAGCGAGGCAACGTCGAGTACGGACTCGGCGGCCCGCTCGTCCGCGTTAAGCCCAAGCTCCGTGGACAGCTTTGAGAATTCGGTTTCGATGTGTCGACGGCGCGGCGCGTCGCTCAACAGCGCGGCAACGGCCGAGGCCAGGGCCTCCGGTGTTGCCTCATGCTGAAGAAACTCCGGCACCAGCGGCTCATCGGTCAGCAGGTTGGGCATCGTGAAGTGGCTCACCTTCAACAAACGCAGCAGGCGAGCCAGGAAATAGGTTCCCGACGCAACCTTGTAAGCCGAAACCATCGGACGCTCAAGCAGCGCCGTCTGCAGCGACGCCGTGCCGGAGGCCAGCAATACGACGTCGGCCGCGATAATAGCTCGGGGCGCATCGCCATCGAGCAGCATGACGTCGAGTTCCGGCGCCCACTCTTCGAGCTGCGCAGAGAACACCTGGCGGGCGTGAGCGTTGGCCATGGGCGCGACGAAGGCCAGCCCTTCAACGTCAGCGGCCAGTTGGCGCGCCGCCTGTGCGAACACGCCACCAAGTCGTGCGACTTCACCGGCTCGGCTTCCGGGGAGGATGGCGACGACCGGCCCATCGGGTAAGCCGAGCGACTCTCGTTCCGCCCGCCGGTCGATGACTGCCGGCAAGCGGTCGGCAAGCGGGTGGCCGACGACATCGGCGGCGACCCCGTGCTGGTCGTAGAACGCCTTTTCAAAAGGCAGCAGGCAAAGCACCCGATCCACGGCCTGGCCGATCTTCCTGACCCGGCGCTGACGCCACGCCCAAACCTGCGGGCTGACGTACTGGACGGTTCTAACGCCCGCTTTCTTGAGCCGTAGCTCGAGGCCAAGATTGAACTCGGGCGCATCGATACCGACGAAGACGTCCGGCGGATCGTCCGTCCAGCGTTGAACGAGTCGTTTACGCAGCTTCAGCAGTCGCGGCAATACCTTGAGTGGCTCGACAAGACCCATGACCGCGAGCGTTTCAGAATCATCGAGGACCGCACAGCCTTCCGCTTTCATGAGCGGGCCGGCCACGCCTTCGAAACGGGCATCCGGTATTCGATTGCGGATGGCGCGAATCAGCCCGGCGCCCAGCAGGTCACCGGAGGCCTCGCCAGCGACGAGCCCGATACGCACGGCTACCTCAACAGGCCGCCGCGCCCCGTGTCCCTGATCGACGTCAGGAAGACCTCGAGCTCAGGCTGCTCGGGCACGAGCTCTTCGATGCGCGCGATGGCCTCAGACAGCTTCAGGCCTTGCCTGTAGACCAACCGGTAGGCGTTCTTGATATTGGCGATCTGCTGCTGGCTGAATCCCCGCCGCTTGAGACCCTCGCTGTTGATGCCGCGCGGCACCGGAGGTTGTCCGGCGATGGTCGTATAGGCCGGCACGTCGCGGTTGGTTCCTGAATACGTGCCGAGAAAACTGTGTGGGCCGATCCTGCAAAACTGCTGCGCGCCGGAAAATCCGGCCAGGATTGCCCAGTCGCCAACATGAACATGCCCGGCAAGCGTCGCGTTATTCGCGAAGATGGTGTTGTTGCCGACATGGCAATCGTGGGCAATGTGTACGGAGGCCATGATCCAGTTGTCGTCACCGACCGTGGTCATGCTGTCATCCTGCACCGTGCCGCGGCTTATGGTCACGTTTTCGCGGATTGTGTTCCGATCACCGATCACCAGACCGGTCGCTTCGCCAGCGTACTTCTTGTCCTGCGGCTCGTCGCCAATCGAGGAAAACTGAAAGATGTGGTTGTCAGCGCCTATCGTCGTCGGCCCGCGAACCACGACATGACTTTCAATGCGCGTGCCGGGACCGATCGTAACCTCGTCGCCAATGATCGAATAGGGACCTACTTCAACATCGTCCGCCAGTTTCGCGCCGTCGGCGATGATTGCCGTCGGATGGATCATCGATCGCCCCCACCCGGCGCCGTCATGATCTTTGCCGAGGCCACGGCACGACCATCGACCGACGCAGTGGCGTCAAACCACCACATTCCCCGGCGCACTTTGTCGACCTCGAGGTCCATAATGAGCTGGTCTCCGGGATACACCGGGCGACGGAAGCGGGCTTCGTCCACCCCCACGAGGTAAAAGAGCGCACGCGGCTCTTCGTCTTCACGCGATGCGTGCCCGAGCACGCCACCCGCCTGAGCCATCGCCTCGATGATCAGAACGCCCGGCATCACCGGTTTGTCTGGAAAGTGCCCCTCAAAAAAGGGTTCGTTTACCGTCACGTTCTTCAGCGCACGGATGCGCTCGTTGGCCGTGTAGTCGAGGACCCGGTCAATCAGAAGAAAGGGGTAGCGATGCGGCAGCATCTCCTGAATATCGAGCTCGTTGAGCATTTTGCCCGCATCAGTCATTAGCCCTGTTGTTCCTTTCTCGCCTGTTTCTCGAGCGCCTGCAATCGCTTCTCCCATTTTTCCAGGCGCCGAATCCGGGCTACCTGTTTCTTCCATATGCGATCCGGCTCAGCCGCGAATGAGCTGCTGTACACCCCGGGCTTGGTAATGTCTTTGGTGACCACCGCCTTGCCGGTGATGACCACGTTGTCACAGACATTGATGTGACCGACAAAACCGACCATTCCGGCGATGATGCAGCGTGCTCCTATCGAGGTGCTACCGCTGACGCCCGTTCCTGACGCAATCACCGTATGCGCGCCAATGCGGCAGTTGTGGGCAATCTGGATCTGGTTGTCGAGTTTAACGCCGTCTTCGATGATCGTGTCGTCAATGGCGCCGCAATCGATCGAGGTTGCAGCACCGATCTCGACGTCATCGCCGATTCGCACGCCTCCGACCTGGGGCACTTTGAGCCACCCCTCAGCGGTCATTTTGTGGCCGAAACCGTCGGCGCCGAGTATCACGCCGCCGTGGACGATCGCGCGCTTGCCAATCGTCACGCGTTTCTCGATCGAAACGTTTGAGTAAATCAGGGAGTCATCGCCAATCGAGCAGCCCGGACCGACGACCGACCCTGGCCGGATTTCGACCCACGATCATCAGCGCCAGCAGCCCCAGTCCACCGCCCGAGGAGGCCGCG
>CAZFVT010000441.1:0-3236 GCA_964522355.1 uncultured Woeseiaceae bacterium
GATGGCGCTCCTGGTTGGCTTTCTTGACAAGCAGGGTATCAAGGTCGTGACGGCACCGGATGCGCCGGCTGATCTGCCGGCGACACAGGTTCCCGAGCAGGACATCGCCCAGGCCGTTGATTTGATCATTGCCGTTGGCGGCGATGGCACACTGCTGCACGCCGCGTCACTGGCGGGAAGCGAAGACGTCCCGCTGCTCGGCGTTAACCGCGGCAGGCTCGGATTCCTGACTGACGTCACGCCGGATGACATGCTGGACAGCGTCGGGCAGGTACTGAATGGAAACTTCTCCCGGGAATCGCGATTGGCCATCGACGCCCATGTTCAGCTCGCTGACGGATCCAGCCGCGAAGCAACCGCCCTCAATGACGTCGTCGTGCAGCGACTCGGCTCCGGGCGCATGCTCGACATTCGCACGGCCATTTCGAATCGATTCGTCAACACCCACTCAGGTGATGGGCTTATCGTTGCCACGCCGACCGGGTCAACCGCGTACTCACTGAGCTGCGGTGGCCCCATTCTCGAACCGGGTATGAATGCATTGGCAATCGTGCCCATTTGTCCGCACACCCTGAGCGATCGCCCCATCGTCATACCGAGCAGCGAAGAGGTCGAAATCGACCTGCTGGCCCGCTTCGACACCAGCGCTGACGTCACCGTTGACGGTCGCCGCCTCGCCGAACTGGCACCGGGAGACAGGCTGACGGTCAAACGGTCCGAAACCTCGGTTACCTTGCTGCATCCGCCAGGCTACGACTTCTACGGCATTCTTCGCAGCAAGTTGCACTGGGGTCGCGACAGCCGTCTGCGCGATGCGGCGCCGCCCGACGCCGAGGAGCGATAGGTCCCATGCTGCGCAGCATACAGGTTCGAAACTTCGCGATTATCGATGAGATCGACATCGATTTCGGCGCCGGCATGACGGTGCTTACCGGAGAGACCGGCGCCGGTAAATCCATCCTCGTCGATTCGCTTAGCCTGATTCTGGGCGAGCGAGGGGGCAGCGGCCTCGTCCGCGAGGGCGCCAAGCGCGCCGAATTCAGTGCGGAATTCGACCTGAGTGAACACCCGGCCGCCCGCGCCTGGCTCGAAGAACAGGCCGTGGATATGGACGACGAGTGTCTCTTGCGCCGGGTTATCGGTGCTGACGGCCGCTCGCGCGCGTTCATCAACGGCAACGCGGTAACCCTGCAGAACCTCAAGTCGTTCGGCGAGCTGCTTGCCGACATTCACGGCCAGCATTTTCACCAGTCACTGGGCCGCAGGGACGTGCAGCGTGACCTGCTCGATCATTTCGGCCAGCATGGCGAGCTCGTTGCCAAAACGGCCGATGCCTATCGCGAATGGCACGATCTCGCCGCGGAACTCGAGGACATGGAAGCGGCTCAGGCAGAGCGGGAATCGCGGCTGGACCTGCTCGAGTTCCAGGTCAACGAGCTCGACGCGCTCGACCTGGCGCCGGACGAGATTGAAGAACTCACCGCCGAACGGCAGAAGCTGCAGAACGTGACCCGGCTGGCAGAGGGTCTCGGCAACGCGCTGGAGGCCATCTACCAGGCTGAGTCGGGCAGCGCGCAGTCACTCGTTGCCTCTGCCTGCCAGGAGCTCCAGGAGCTCGCGCAGTTCGACGAGGCGCTGCAGCCGGCCCTCGCCCTGCTGGAGGAAGCCGGCATCCAGCTCAGCGAGGCCAGCGATCTCCTGTCCCGCTACGGCGATTCGCTGGACGCCGACCCGGCGCGTCGTGACTGGGTCGAGGAGCGGCTGCACGGCATTCAGACCATCGCCCGCAAACACCGCCTCGAGTCCCACGAACTGGGCGACCTGCAATCCCGGCTGAGAGACGAACTCGATCGCCTGCGGCATGCCGGCGAGCGAAGCGAATCGCTCAAGGCCCAGACAAGCGAGGCGCAGTCACGCTTCGAACAGGTAGCCCAGTCCCTGTGCGCGGCACGTCAGAAGGCGGCCAGGGCATTTGCCAAAGACGTCACCGCCGCCATGGCAGGACTGGGTATGCCGGGCGGCAGCTTCGAGGTCGACGTCGAGACGGTAGGCATGGAGCATGCCCGAGCGAGCGGGCTCGACCGCATCGAGTATCGAATCAGCGCCAATCCGGGCCAGCCATTGATGCCGCTGTCCAAAGTCGCTTCGGGCGGTGAGCTGTCACGCATGAGCCTGTCAATACAGGTCATTGGCAGCGGCGGCAGCCACATCCCGACGATGGTGTTTGATGAGGTCGACAGCGGTGTTGGCGGCGGCGTCGCCGAGATGGTTGGGCGGCGCCTCTCAGAGCTCGGCGCTTCCCGGCAGGTGCTGTGCGTTACCCATTTGCCGCAGGTCGCCAGCCAGGCGGACGAGCACCTGCGCATTCACAAAATGACGGACGGCAAAACGACTCGCACCGGTATAACCCCGCTCGCAGCCGACGAGCGCGTGGAAGAACTGGCGAGAATGCTTGGCGGCGTAGAGATTACGCAGCGAACGCGTGAACACGCCGCTGAGATGCTCGCGGCCGGCGGCCGCAACTCGCCGCGTCGCAAGCAGAGCTCTCGAAGATCCTGACTTAAGCAGGCTACCCCTAGTCGGACGCTTCGCCGCCCGGGCGCTTCACATAGAGCACCAGGCTGTGATCGATCAGCTCAAAACCGTGCTTTTCGGCGATCTCATGCTGGAGCCGCTCGATTTCATCATTGACGAATTCGATGACGTCCCCGGTTTCGACGCAGACCATGTGGTCATGGTGTTCGCCTTCATCAAGCTCAAAAACGGAACTGCCGCCTTCAAAGTTGTGTCGCGTGACCAGGCCCGACGATTCGAACTGGGTCAGCACCCGATAAACGGTCGCAAGACCAATGTCTTCGCCGGCGTCGAGCAACTCCCGGTAAATGTCCTCGGCGGTCAGGTGTCGGGAACTATCGGCTTCTAGGATCTCGAATATCTTGAGGCGTGGCAGGGTGACCTTCAGGCCGGCCTTGCGCAGTTCCTGGCGTTGCTGCATGGCGAATCATCTCTGGGGTTGGGGACTCCCGCCGCGGGTACCACCGCGCCGGGCAAGTCGGTATGATGCGCGCCTATTATGGACGAGGGAACCCCTCTCCTCCAAGTACGTCGAACTAATCGGCCATCGGAAAACCCGCAAAGTCCTGCTCACCTCCATGCGTAAACTGCCACTCACCGTCCTGATAGCACTGTTGGTGGCCGGCGCCGCCGGCTGCGATTATGTGCAGCCTATTTCCCAG
>CAZFVT010000442.1:0-3236 GCA_964522355.1 uncultured Woeseiaceae bacterium
CGATTCTTCAGCCGGAGTCCTGGTCGCACCGGGACGTTACCGGGTGACCATGCAGCAGCGGCTGGACGGGGCGTTCACCGCGCTCGGCGAGCCCCGCGAGTTTGATGTGGTCTCGATCCGCGAACCAACCATCGAAGGCACGTCCCAGGATGAGCGCCTCGCCTTCCGTCGCAGCATCGATGAGCTGGACGCCGCCGTCCGCGGCACGCTCGACGCCATCGACGAAGCCGTGACCGAACTCAAGGCCATTCAGGACGTGATCGGTCGCTCCACCGCGGATGCGTCGCTCTACGGCCGGGCCGATGCCATCCGCCAGCAGCTCGCCGCCGAGCGCGCACGCATCAGCGGCGACCCGGTACGCGGCCGCTACAGCGAAGACCGGCCGATGCCGATCACCGCGAGGCTGTCGAAGTCGCACACGGGCCGACGACAACCCATCGTGAGTCGCTGCAGATCGCACGCAATGAGTTCAATGCGGTCCAGGCCTCGCTGCGTCAGCTTATCGACGTCGAATACGCGAATCTGAAGACCGCCCTGGACCAGGCGAACGTGCCCTGGTCGCCGGGTCGAGGATTGCCGTAGCCGATGGACGTCGTGTTGTCGTCTGACGCCGCTTTTTTCTGGCCGATGTTCGCGACCGCCATCGTCTGGGTGCGGATGTACCTCGTGCGGGTTGCAGAGATGAAGGAGAAGCGCATCGCGCCCCAGAAAGTGTCGCTGAGCGGCCAGGCGGCGGCGCTCCTGGAAAACACCAACGCCGCCGACAACTTCCGCAACCTGTTCGAAGTGCCGGTGCTGTTTTACGCCATTTGCCTGATGCTCATGATGAGCGGCAGCGAGTCGCTCCTGCTGCTCGGCATGGCCTGGCTCTTTGTCACGCTGCGGGCGATTCACAGCCTCATACACCTGACGCATAACACCGTTCTGCAGCGCTTCAAGGTCTACATTGGCGGGACGGTGGTCCTCTACGCGATGTGGGTGGTGGCTGCTGTGGAGTTTGCGGCGCAAAGCAATTGATCAGCGACAGCAGTTGGCGGTCTTGCCATCCTCACCAGGTAACGGGGCGGCCAGCCGATCTTCAGACGATGGCGCCGGCCGACGCGGTAGTTGTTAAGGGGCAAAGCGGGTGATCAAACTCTATAAAGGCAGCTGCCTGTGCGGCGGCATCACTTTCGAAGCCGGCGACCTCCAGGCGGACCCTGCGAACTGCCACTGCCGGATGTGTCGCAAGTTCCACGGTGCGGCGTTTGCAACGCTCGCTGCCGCCGGCCAGTTCCACTGGCTGACGGGCGAAGATCTCGTACGCCACTACAAGGGCGCGAACGGGACCGTCCGGTCGTTCTGCAGCCGCTGTGGAACCAGCCTGGCTTTTCGCAGCAATGGCGATGCGGATACGCCATTTGAGATCGCCGTATCCCTGTTTGACGAAGATGTGCCCATTGCGCCGGCGGCAAACATCTACGCACGATACAGAGCAGTCTGGTTCCCAATGGACAAGTCTCTGCCTGTTTTCGATGAAGGCCGCACTGACGACTAGGCAGCGGAGTCTTGCGTTCCTGAAGCCGGCTAGCAATTCCTTGATTTTTTTCACCCCCGCCCGTACTTTTTCCCCATGCGTCGTCGCCCCGGATTATTGAGCCTGCTTATCAGCCTGTTCGCGCTGAACGCCGCTCTGTGTCCCTGCGATGCTCTGCGGATTGCCGGGCCTGCTGACAGCCCGGGCGATGAAACCGGCCATAGCGCGCATCACATGGCTGCGGCCGAGATGGTCGACGAAACGGCTGAATCTCCTGACTGCCATACGGATTCCATGGTCGAAGACTGTGGCATGCCCGATGCCAGCGACGCAGAAACCGCGGGGAAACCCGCCCATTGGCAGCCTGACCCAGCCCAGGTGTTCCTGGCATTCATCTCGCCAGCGTCAGGTACCGGTTTGCAAGGCAACGCAATTCGGTCCGCCGCGCGGCCCCATCCCAGCCCGCCCTCAACACCCCTGACCAACCGGGACCGCCTGCTGATCTAGACCAGGTTCGAAGTCGTTTTGAATCGCGGCCTTTGCGCCGTTTGCATGTCCTGATCACACGTGGTTCCAGCCATGAAAAAGCTCTCAACGCTGTCTCGTCGACAGTTCCTCAACCGTTCCGCACTCGGCTTGTCCGGCGCTGCCGCACTGTTTTCGCTGCCGTACCCTACCTGGGCCTTCTCGAACCAGTCTGGAGTTGGGCCAGGGCCTTCCCGGAGCAGGTTTGATCTCGATATAGGCCCGACGCCGATCAAGATTGACGGGCGGAAAGCGACCGCTACCGGCATCAACGGGACGGTGCCGGGCCCTCTTCTCCGTTGGAGGGGGGGGGATACCGTTACCCTGAACGTCAGGAATTCACTGGACGCGCCCAGCTCCCTCCACTGGCACGGCTTGCTACTGCCCAGCGACATGGACGGCGTCCCGGGCCTGAGCTTCGATGGCATCGAGCCCGGCAACACGTTTCGCTATCGGTTCCCGATACGCCAGAACGGCACCTACTGGTATCACAGTCATTCGGATTTCCAGGAGCAGACCGGGGTCTATGGTCCGATCATCATTGACGCGGCAAACGACGAGCACGTCAACTATGACCGCGAGTTCGTCATTCTGCTCTCGGACTGGACGTTCGAGAATCCGAACCGGCTCCTGAATAACCTGAAAGTCCGCGACGACTACTACAATTTCCAGCGTCGCACCCTGGGCGAGTTTTTCTCCGATGCGCGCAAGAACGGCTTCTCAGCCACGGTCCGAGACCGCGTCATGTGGGGCGACATGCGGATGAAGGCATCAGACATCGCCGACATAACCGCCGCCTCCTATACCTACCTGGTTAACGGTCGCGATCCTCAGCAGAACTGGACAGGTTTTTTCGCGCCGGGCGAAAGGCTCCGCCTCCGAATTATCAACGGCTCGGCACAGACGTTCTTCAATGTACGAATCCCGGGACTTACCATGACGGTCATCCAGGCGGATGGCCAGAACGTCGAACCGGTCGACACCGACGAGTTCCAGATTGGTGTCGCCGAGACTTACGACGTCGTCGTGACGACGGGTAGCGAGCCGGCCTACACAGTCTTTGCAGAGAACATGGACCGAAGCGGGTTTGCCCGGGCTACCCTGGCGACCCGCCCCGGGCTATCGGCCGCCGTCCCGGAGCTGCGACCCACGCCGAGGGTGACGATGCGCGACATGGGCATGAACCATGCCGGGA
>CAZFVT010000443.1:0-3234 GCA_964522355.1 uncultured Woeseiaceae bacterium
CGACCGATACGCACCCGTCTTCGCGTCCACCCCGCTCGCCGGCGAATCCACCGCGGAAGGCGCTGCGAGGGAAACCCTGGAAGAGGCCTGTGCCGAGGTTGAGTTGGGACGCCTGTTCGCGAGCGTGGATATCGTGGAAGCCGGTCAGCTGCACATGTACTACACGGCCACGCTAAAGGGCGGATATGCGGCAGGGTCAGAAACGCTGGAAACCCGGCTCTTTGCGATTGACGAGATTCCCTGGGATGACATCGCCTTTGTCAGCGGCAAGTATGCGCTGAAAAAGTACGTACAGGACGCGGGCGCCGATAACGGCGTACACGTCAAAAAACTGATGCGTAAGAAACCCGAGTAGTTGTCAGGGCGTCACTGACTTCAATTCAAGCCGTTGCTTGAGCGCCGCTGCCGGCAGGTAGCCACTGATCAGTTCACCATCTTCAAGAATGATTGCCGGTGTGCCCGAAAGCCCGATTTCTCGTCCCATTGCGTAGTGATCCTCAATCATCGAGGCATCGTCGCAGCTTGCGGTTTCGAAATCCCGGTCAAGCTTCGCGCTGGTAAGCGCTGCCTGTCGATCCGCGGAACACCAGACTTCTTCAGACGTGTTCCAGGACCGTGATCGCGGACCGTTTCGCGGATAAAGCAGGTAACGGACTTCGATCCCCTGCTCGAGATAGTCATCGATTTGCGCGTGGAGACGTCGACAGTAGGTGCACTCAATGTCAGTGAAAATACTGATGCTGTATTTCTTCTCGTCAGGCGAGAACGTAATCACCTTGTTTTCGGGCAGGCCGGACATCAGCATCTGGCGCGAATTATTGCGAGCACGCTCGGATACATTGACGTTCTCGTCGAGATCAATCAGGTCACCCTGCAGCATGTAACGACCGTCGCCACTGATGTAGGCAACAATTGCGCCCTTCTGGATGGTGTACCAGCCGTCGACCGGACTTCCGGTGACATGCTTGGGCTCGATCACGTCAAACATTGACGCAACCTTGCTGCGCACCTCACGCAGTTTTGCGTCGTCATCAGCAAACGCCGATACAGACAACAGCAAAGTCGTAACACAGAGGAGAAATCTGGACAGAGTCATCATCACAAGCCTTGAGTATTCGGGTTCAGACCCGGTTCGCTCACAGTGGTTCCGGGCCGCGATTCTAGCATGGTAAGCAACAAGACCCGGCAGGCTGTGTGATTATTTCACTAGCCGCGTGGGTGGTGTTCCGAGTGCAGTTCTTTCAAACGCTCGCGCGCTACATGCGTATAGATCTGTGTGGTTGAGAGATCACTGTGACCGAGCAATAACTGCACAACACGCAAATCGGCACCGCGGTTCAACAGGTGCGTTGCAAACGCATGACGCAGGCTGTGTGGTGACATTTTCTTGCGAACACCCGCTTTTTCAGCATAACGCTTGATAATGTGCCAGAACGCCTGGCGGGTCATACGATCACCGCGACGTGTCGGGAACAGGTAGTCCGTCTGCCGCTCCAGGAGAATCTCCATGCGCGGCCCGTCGATGAAATCACGGAGCCAGCGCTGCGCTTCGTCGCCGAGCGGAATGAGACGCTCGCGATCGCCTTTGCCGACAATGCGCAATACGCCCTGGTTAAAGTTGACCTGGGACTGCTTCAGGTTAATGAGCTCGGAGACGCGCAGACCGGTCGCGTAGAGAAGCTCAAGCATCGCCCGATCGCGATGACCAAGCGGCTCTTCGGTCGCCGGCGCGTTTAGCAGCGCGTCAACTTCCTCTTCGGTCAGGGTCTTCGGCAAGGAGCGGCCGATGCGTGGCATTTCGATGTCGGCCGTCGGATCGGTATCGCGCAAACCTTCGCGCATGATGTAGCGGAAGAAGCGGCGGAAACTGGACAGTTGGCGAGCCGTCGAACGCGGCTTCGCACCGCTTTCGACGCGCTTGGCGATAAACTCGAGGAGGTCGGCTTTCTCCGCTTCCTCGATCGGAATATTACGCTCCGAGAGCCCGCGCCAGAGCGTCATCAGATCGGCGCGGTAGGCGCCCAGCGTATTTGCGGAGAGACCCCGCTCCATCCAGATCGCGTCAAGAAAACGGTCCACCAGCTGCTCTGAGCTGGACGGCGCTTCCGACTCGGATTTCGATTCCTGATTGCTTGCCATAGTTTCCCTGGACGGGGTACCTGCCCGGTTCATTAGATCTCGGCGTGGCGTCTTCCGCATCCCTGCGCAACCTTTAGGCTACGCCAAGCCGCTGATTTGAGTACCGAAGCTCCCGTCAAACTTCCTATTGGTCGTGCGCCGAAGTATGGGGCTGATGCGCGCTGAGCGGAGTGATCGCTGTCACAAATCGCCCCCAGCATTAACATAAACGGAAGCAGTTCACAGTCCCGCACGGGCACCTGTAACCACGGCAGGCGCCAATTCGGTTGGCTTTCGGCTGCCGAGTCGCTAACGTCTCGGCTCCCGGGCAATCCCGGCTCACATTCTAGATCGACGGCGAGTGCCGGCAACCGATGACTGTCACAGATTCTCCTGCAAAGCCGAGACCCGGCTCGCTCCTTTATTCGGCCTATGCCTGGACGGTTTTCGTGCTGTGCCTGACCGTCGCGTTCGCCGGCGCGGCGCTGCTGCCAGGGCTCGAACGCCGGCGCCGGTGGGTCAGCTACTTCGCGCGGCTGTTTTTCCGGCTCGCGGGTATCCGGACGGAGATTCGCGGGCTGGAGAACCTGCCTGCGGGGCACTGCGTGGTTGTGGCGAATCACGCCTCCTACCTGGACGGACCGATTCTTCAGGCCTTCCTGCCACCGCGATTCACCTACGTGATCAAGAGCGAGATGCAGAAGGTCCCGGCTGCCGGTTTCATGCTGAAGCGCATTGGCTCGCGATTCGTCGAGCGCTTCAACGCAACCGCAAGAACCCGGGACACCCGGAGTCTGCTGCGCGCCGCCGACTCCGGCGAAGCGCTGGGATTCTTCCCTGAAGGTACGTTCCAGCTGGAGCCTGGCCTCGGCCGGTTCCGCTCGGGGGCGTTCATGACGGCGGTCAAGTCCGAAGTCCCGCTGGTGCCGGTGGTCATTCACGGCAGCCGCTGGATCCTGCCTGCGGAGACTTTCCTCGCCCGCCATGGTCGCCTGACCCTGGATATCCTGCCGCCGGTCGCCCCCGGCGACCCTGAATTCGCAAAGCACAAGGCGGTCGCCGCCGTCGCCCGCGAACGTATGCTGGCAGTGCTTGAAGAACCGGACCTCCTGGCCC
>CAZFVT010000444.1:0-3227 GCA_964522355.1 uncultured Woeseiaceae bacterium
AGCATGCACACGCCGGCGTTGGTCAGGGCGATCTGCGGCGTATCATTTTCCGCGTAGTCGGCGACCCGGTCGAACTGCTCTCTGGCCTCGACAAAGTCGCGCTGCTGGCAGAGGAACACCGCATAGGTGTTTCTGACGTCCATATTGCGGGGTTCGTAGCGCACGGCTTTCTCGTAGTGCTCGGCGGCCAGGCGCGGAATGTCGAGCTGATCGTAGGTCAGCGCCAGCGTCGTGTGCGCAATGGCAAGCCGCGGGTCAAACTCCAGCGCCCGCTCCAGGCGATCGCGCGCCAGTTCGTAGTTGCCCGCCCGGTAGTAGCGCGCACCCAACTGGTAGTACTGTTCGGCAGCTTGCGATTCGTCGGCTTCCGGTGGCGGCGGGCCGGAGGTTGTCGAAACGCAGCCCGCAAGACTCGTCATCAACGCGGCCAGAATCAGTGCTTTCAGTACCGTTGCCCGGCGAATCCAGATGCTCACGTCGTTGCCACTCCCATAGTCTTGTCACCCAACCGGGTCCGCACTCGGTCGCGTACCTTGCCGGCCAGCTGGCCACAGGCTGCGGCGATGTCGTCACCGCGCGTCTTGCGGGTCGTCGTCACGATATCGCGATCTCGCAGGCGCTTCTGAAACGCCGCGATCGTCGCAGAAGGTGAGCGGCGAAACTCGTTACCCGGAAACGGATTGAACGGAATGAGGTTCACCTTGGCAGGTTTACGTCGCAGCAGAGCGGCGAGCTGATCAGCGTGCGCCAGGCTGTCGTTCACGCCGTCCAGCATGACGTACTCGAAGGTGATGAAGCGTTTGGCACGCTTCTCCGAGTATCGCCAGCAGGCGTCCAGCAGCTCCTCAATCGGGTGCACCTTGTTGATCGGCACGATGCGGTCGCGCAGTTCGTCGTTCGGCGCGTGCAGCGACACCGCCAGCGAAACGTTGCAGTCATCGCCCAACTTGTCGATGTTCGGCACCAATCCGGCTGTACTCACCGTGATGCGTCGACGAGACAGGCCGTAAGCGTAATCGGACAGCAGTAGCTCCAGCGCGGGCAGCAGGTTGCGGTAGTTCGCGAGCGGCTCGCCCATACCCATAAAGACGACGTTGGTTACCGCTGCTTCGCCGTTCGGCCTTCGCGGCAGGTGGCGATTCGCATGACACACCTGGCCAATGATCTCGGCCGTGGTCAGATTCCGGTTAAAGCCCTGCGCGCCGGTCGCACAAAATGCGCAGTCGAGCACGCAGCCGACCTGCGATGAAACGCAAAGCGTGCCCCGCTCCGGCTCAGGGATGAACACGGTTTCGATCGCCTGCCCCGCGCCCGAGCGAAACAGCCACTTCACCGTGTCGTCCGACGAACGATGTTCGGATATCACTTCCGGCAGCGCGACGCCGGCAACTTCGCCCAGGCGAGAGCGAAGCGATTTCGACAGATCGGTCATGGTTTCGAAGTCGTCGACGCTTCGCTGATGAATCCATTGCAGGATCTGACGAGCGCGAAACGGTTTTTCGCCGAGCTCAGCGAAAAACGCCTGCAGGTGGCTTTCCGGCAGTCCTACCAGGTTCTGCTTTGCCGGTTCGGTCTGCATGAGCGTGCCTGCCGGTTCCCGAACGAGCCGCTTAGCGCGTGCGCGGGCACAGCCCGCCGTCGCCGAAGAAGAACTCGATCTCCTGAGCCGCGGTATCCGGCCCGTCCGAGCCGTGCACGACGTTTTCTTCGATGCTCGCCGCGTAGTCCGCACGAATCGTGCCCGCCGCTGCGTCAGCCGGGTTCGTGGCGCCCATCAGCTCACGGTTCTTGTCGATGGCGCCCTCGCCGGACAGCGCCTGAACCATTACCGGGCCGGACGTCATGTAGGCCACGAGGTCGTTGAAGAACGGGCGCTCTTTGTGAACCGCGTAAAAGCCCTCGGCCTGTTCGGTCGTCAGGTGCATCATCCTGGCTGCAACGATTTCGAGGCCAGCATTTTCAAAACGACGATAAATCTCACCGATAAGGTTCTTCTGAACACCGTCGGGCTTGATGATGGAGAGCGTGTGCTCTGCGGACATGCGACTATTCCTTAAACAATTGTTGAGAATTCAAAAAAAGCCGCGCACGAACATGCCGGCTTGAGCGTAAACCCGCGATTTTACTCGGACATTTGACAGCAGGCAACGCGCGATTGGGGCCGGGCGCGACGCGCGAGCCGGGGATGAATCAGACGCTGAAGCTCTCGCCGCAGCCGCATTCACCTTTGACGTTCGGATTACGGAACTTGAAGGCCTCATTCAGGCCTTCCTTGACGAAATCGACCTCCGTTCCGTCAATCAGTTCCAGGCTGGCGGGATCCACGACCACCTGGACGCCTTCCGAATCGAAGACTGCGTCGTCGGGCTCAATGGCGTCAGCGTAGTCCACAACATAGGCAAAACCGTTGCAGCCGGTCTTCTTCACGCCAACGCGCAGGCCAAGACCACTGCCACGGGCATCGAGATGTGAGCGGACCCGCTCGATTGCCGGTTTGGTCAATGATATCGCCATATTCCTCGTCTTCCCTGGTTGATTCAGCCCACCTGTCGTGGACTTGAGGCTGCCGGAACTACTTATCAAGGCTTGCGAGCCGGTTCGCTTCCAGCGCCCGGAACGCGTCCTCCAACAGCAGTATACGTCCTGTTTTTTCCACCGGCACGCCAAGCTTCTCAATTATCTCGTCGACCGGGAACGGATCAGCGGCGCCGACGGCCGCCGTCTCGAAGTGCTCCGCCGCCCACTCAGCCGCAGCGATGGTGTGCGGGCAGCCGAACACGCGGTAGCGGAGCGACGACCAGCGGCCGCCGTCCGTTCGACCGCTAAGCTCGATGACCGCGCCTGAACCCCCCTCGCTGGCTTCTGCGGTCACGACGAGCCGGGTGGACCCGTCGAAGGCGAGCACGTTCACGCCCGCGTCGGGGTGGGCGAAGTAGCGTCCGTTGAGGCCCAGCCCCTCGCGGTAGTCGAACCGCTCGTAGTAGTGGGTCTTCTGGGAGGGAAACGCGACGTCCGCCATGGGCTGGGGAACGAAGGCGCTGACGTCGTTGACCTGGACGAGTGTGCCGTCGTCGGCGGGCTCAATCGCCAGCGTGCAATCGCCGGTATCGAGCGGGCGGCTCGGCGACCAGGCGTAGGTCGTCGACTGGTAGCTGGAGGCGAAGGGCCAGCGGTTTATCGTCTGGAGCGTGGTCCAGCTGTCGCCGGTGGCGAACTCGGCGGTCCCG
>CAZFVT010000445.1:0-3226 GCA_964522355.1 uncultured Woeseiaceae bacterium
CACGTCGGCAACGGCTACGGCAAAATGATTGGCGAAACACAGGTGCGCGAGTTCGGCGAGATTGAAACGCCCATCCTGCTCACCTGCACGCTGTGCGTCTGGAGCGCGGCCAACGCGCTGAAGGAATGGGTCTACGAGCAGCCCGGCATGGGTGAGCATACCGTCAACCCGGTGGTCGGCGAGACCAACGACGGTGCGGTCAACAACATGTGGGCCGATCCGATCCAGCGCGACGAGGTGTTCGCCGCGCTCGACGGTGCCAGCAGCGGGCCGGTGGAAGAGGGCAGCGTTGGTGCAGGAACCGGCACCCAGGCTTTCGGCTGGAAAGGGGGCATCGGTACCAGCTCACGCGTGCTGCCGGATGAACTCGGCGGCTGGACCATCGGCGTGCTCGTGCAAACGAACTACGGCGGCGTGCTGCAGATGAACGGTGCGCCGGTCGGCCGCGAGCTGGGCACCTATCCCTACAAACGCGCACTCGAAGCCGAGAGCGCTGATGGCTCCATCATGATCGTGGTTGCGACGGACGCACCGCTGACAGCGCGCAACCTGGATCGACTCGGCGTGCGAGCAATGATGGGCCTGGGCCGAACAGGCTCCTATGCATCGAATGGCTCCGGCGATTACGTCGTTGCGTTCTCGACGAACCCCAATGTTCGCAAACCTCGCGAAAGCAGCGAGCCCGTGGCGATCGAGGTGCTAACGAACTCGGCGATGTCTCCCCTGTTTGCGGCGACGGCCGAGGCGACCGAGGAGGCGGTGTACAACGCGATATTCAAGGCGACGACCGTGTCCAGCAGCCGCGGCACCCGCGAGGCGATTCCGCTCGATGAACTAATCTCCATCCTTGAGCGCCACGATGCCCTGAACTGGCATGACTCGCTGCCGCCGGTTAGCCCTTGACGGTCATCGGCTGCGCGCCGCTGACCACATTGCACTGAAGGAAAGACCATGAACGCATTGCAGAAGTGTCTGCTGACCCTGTTACTTGTTGCCGGCGGTGTCCAGGCCCAGGAGCGGCTCGAATTCTGGCCGGATGCTACTTACGACTCCGCTGTTCCGACCCCGGCGAGCGTCATCGGGTATGAGCTCGGCGACCGGGTAACCCGGGTTCACGATGTCTACGATTATTTCGAGGCGCTGGCAGACTACGCGCCCCAGTCCGTGCGCATTGTTGAATATGCAGAATCCTGGGAGGCGCGTCCGTTGATCTACGCGATCATCACCTCGCCCGAGAACCTGCGAAACATTGACGACATCAAGTCCGGCATGCAGCGGCTCAGGGACCCTCGCAGCACCGACGCCAGCGCCGCCGATTCGATCATCCAGACCCAGAAGCCCGTTACCTGGCTGTCGTATGCCGTGCATGGCGACGAGATCTCCGGCCCGGAAGCGGCCATGATGACGGCCTACCACCTGCTCGCAGCAACCAACGACGACCGCGTTGCTTCGATTATGAACGACACCGTCGTCGTCATCGATCCGGTGCAGAATCCGGACGGCCGGCAGCGCTTCATCAGCCGCTACGAGACGACGGTCGGCCTCGAGCCGAGCGCCGATCGGTATTCGGCGGAACACAAGATGCCGTGGCCCGCCGGACGCACGAATCACTACCTCTTCGACCTGAACCGGGATTGGTTTGCCCGCACCCAGCCGGAAGTGCGCGGCCGGGCGGATGCCATCCTGGAGTTCCTGCCGGTCGTTGTTGTCGATGCGCATGAAATGGGCTCCGACAATACCTACTACTTCCCGCCGAACGCAGAACCGTTCAACCCGCAGATCACGGAGCGGCAAAAGGAGAACCTGGCGCTTTACGGCCAGAACAACGCGCGCTGGTTCGACACCTACGGCATCGACTACTACACCCGTGAAGTCTATGACGCTTTCTTCCCAGGTTACGGCGACACCTGGCCTATGATGTACGGGGCGATATCCATGACCTTCGAGCAGGCCTCGTCCGACGGTCTGCGCTTCAGGCAGTACGACGGGAACGTCCTCGAATTCCGGGAAGGGATTCGCAACCAGTTCGTCGCTTCAATGGCGACCGCCGAGACCACGGCGGTAAATCGCGAGCGACTCCTCGACGATTTCTATCGTTACCAGGTTACGGCGATAGAAGAGGGACGCACCGAGGACGTGCGCGCTTTCGTCCTGCCGACCCAGGCGGACCAGCCGGCGGCCAATAAACTGGCCGGGCTGCTGGTGCAACAAGGCGTGGAGGTCGGGCTTGCGACAGAACCGTTTTCCGCCTGTGGCCAGCGCTTTGTGGCCGGCAGCTACGTCATCAACCTTGACCAACCCTCCAAGCGCCGAATCCGTGCGCTCTTGGACAGGGATGTCCCGCTGGAGGAGGAATTCATTGCCCGGCAGGAAACGCGGCGCGCGAACAACCTGAACGCGCAGATCTACGACGTCACCGGCTGGTCGTTGCCCTTGATGTACAACGTCGAAAGCGTGTCCTGCAGCAGGCGGGTCGGTGCCAGCGTGGTTCCGGCTGGTCCGGAACTGGTTATTCCCGGACAGGTCGAGGGCGGTACTGCCGAGGTGGCTTATCTCGTTCCCTGGGGTACGCGCCCTGCCGTTCGACTGCTGGCGCGCGCGCTGCGCGACGGCATCGCGGTCAAGAGCAACGATCTTGCGTTCACCCACCAGGGTCGCCGCTACCCGGCCGGCACCTTGATCATTGATGTTGCCGACAACGACGACGACCTGGCCGCCAGTATGACCGCGCTTGCCCGCGAGACCGGCGCCGAGGTGGTCGCTGTCGATGCCTCATGGCTCACCGAAGGCCCGAGTTTCGGCAGCAACAACGTCGTTCGCCACAGCGCGCCGCGGGTCGCGATCGCCTGGGATGAGCCCACTAACATGTACACGGCCGGCAACACGCGGTTTGTTGTTGAGCGACAGTTCGATTACCCCGTAACGCCGATCCGCGCCGAAGATCTGGGCTCTGACCGGCTATCGTCTTACCAGGTGCTGATACTTCCGGGCGGCAGCAGCTACGCGTCGACCCTGGGCGAGGACGGCGTGGCAGCGCTCAAGCGCTGGGTAGAAGCCGGCGGCGTTCTGATTGGCGTCCAGGATGCGATGCGCTTCCTGGCCGATCCCGACGTGGATTTGCTGGCCGTTCGCCGCGAGAACGCGGTCGTCGAATTTGAGGAAGAACTGGGCGAGGATAATGCGCCGAAGAGAAAGATAGTTCGAAAGTGCGATCGCACCTCTCATA
>CAZFVT010000446.1:0-221 GCA_964522355.1 uncultured Woeseiaceae bacterium
TAAGTTAATAGGTCAGGAGATCGCAGCTACGCGGTTAATCCTGGCGAGGACCCGTCGCTGCCGACGGGCATTGGCAGTGGCAACGAAGACCGTGTCATCACCGGCGACGGTGCCAACCACATCCGGCCAGTCGACCCGGTCCATCGCCAGCGCGACACGCTGAGCGGCGCCAACTGCCGTCTTGATGACCAGGAGATTGGGCCCGGCCGCGGTCAGCGCGC
>CAZFVT010000446.1:245-3218 GCA_964522355.1 uncultured Woeseiaceae bacterium
TCAGCAGGCTGGCGACCATACCAAGCTGGTCATCGATAGCGCCGGCGACCGGAATCTCATAGCCACGGGCCGTCTTCACCGCTCCAAGATCCCGAAGATCGCGGCTAACGCTCGATTGCGTGGCGACGAATCCCTGCTCCACCAGGGCTTCGACTAGCTGTTGCTGGCCCGTTCGGGGTCCGCCGAGCAGTAACTCACGACTGGCTTCGCGCCGGTCATTCTGTATGTCGGTTGCTTGGGGCATGGCACTTTCTGCATAAATATGCGCATACAAATAACATCATGCGCATATCAGGTCAAGCCTGTGGCGGCTCCCACTGGCCTGATAGACTCCGGCTCCTTTGCCGCAAAGGGAATGTCGTGTCGCTACCCGAAATCGTCGAAGGTCAAACGGGGCCTGAGCCCCTTGGCAGCGTGATCTGGCTTCACGGCCTCGGCGCCGATGGCCATGATTTTGAGCCGATCGTCCCCGAGCTGAGGCTGCCGGAGACGCTGCCGTTGCGGTTCGTCTTTCCGCACGCGCCAGTCCGGCCGGTTACGCTAAACGGCGGAATGCCCATGCGCGCCTGGTTCGACCTGTTCAGTCTTGACAAGAGCGGACCCCAGGATGAAACGGGTATTCGTGCAAGCGCTGAGTCGCTGGTCGCGCTGATTGAGCGGGAGCACGATCGCGGCATTCCCTATGACCGTATCGTCGTCGCGGGTTTCTCCCAGGGTGGCGCAATCGCGCTGCATGCCGCGCTGCGATTTGCCTATCCGCTCGCCGGTTTGATGGCGCTTTCCACCTGGCTGCCGTTGGCGGACAGCATCGAGGCCGAGCTGATGGCGGCCGGGCGTTCGCAATCGCGGGAGCTTCCCCTGTTACTCGCGCACGGGACCGAGGACGCCGTGTTGCCGGTTGCGCTCGGCCGCGATTGCCATACCAGGTTGCGGCAGCTCGGGTTCACTGTGGAATGGCATGAGTACCGCATGGGGCACGCCGTGTGCCCCGAGGAGATTGTGCACATCAGCCGCTGGCTGCAGGCGGTATTCCTCGACGACTAGGTTCGCCAGGCTGCTGCGATAAATACAAAGCGCGACTCGCCGGTCGTCTCTCCGGCGGCATCGAAACGGCGTTCGGCGATCTCAATATGGCCATCGGCGCGGCAGACGATCGCTGAGCTGCAGCGCGTCCCATAGTCAGGCATCGATATGAACGGCGACGACAGCGCCCGATCCAGCTCGAACGGCAGTCCCGGATCGGCAAGCTCCTCGGCCGATGCCGGCCGCCTGTCCTGCATGAGATCAAGCAGGTCATCGAGCGACGGATCACCGCGAAGCAGCAGGTCATCCAGCCGGGTACGGCTGCGCACGAGTTTGGGCCAGGGTGTATCGAGGACGGCATTGCTCAATCCGTAAAGCCCCGGCGGGAGTTTGCGCGTGCCCTTCGCGCGATTGGAGTGATAGGCCAGTTCATTACCGTCTGTCGCCAACGCGCTAAAACCCGCGTAGCGATCACCTTGAAGAGTGGACAGAAACGCGGACGGCGAATCCGTCGAGGCGGTGAAGCCGGTGACGATGTCCCCCCGCGACTGCTCCTTGATCGGGGGAATGTTCTCCCGATAGTTCGTCACGGTGGCCAGGCGGCCGCTTCGGGAAACGCCGAGCCAGGTCCCGCCGGCTTTGAGGTCGCGTCCGGCGAGCATGCCGGGCTGATCCTCCCACCAGCCCATTGCTTCGGCGGGACGGGCATGAAACTCGTCTCGATTGGCGGCCATCACCAGCGGGAAGTCACCAGCCGGTTGCCAGGAAAATACGATAAGGCACATTGCCGTTCGTCGCCGGTCGATCAGCCGGGCGCTGTGCGTCCGCCACGCCTGGCAATCCAGTGATCGACGAGGCGGCGCGAAATGGACAGACGCGGCGGAAGTTTCGGATAGCCGGAGGAAATTTCCTTCAGCGTGAACCAGCGAGCGTCCTCCAGTTCGCCGTCATTCCGACGTATGTGATCGGACTGGGCATCGGCAGTGAATCCGAGCATCAGCGACGACGGAAACGGCCAGGGCTGGGAACTGTGATACCGGACCTCGCCGACCCTGATATTGGTCTCCTCATGCACCTCCCTCGCCACTGCGTCTTCGAGGCTCTCACCGGGCTCGACGAACCCGGCAATCGTCGAGTAGCGCCCCTCGGGCCAGCTTGCCTGTCGGCCGAGCAGGCAGCGGTCACGGTCGTGGACGAGCACGATGATGGCGGGATCGACTCTTGGAAAATACCGCGTCCGGCAGGCCTCGTTGGTGCACACACGGGTGTTACCTCCGGACTCTGCGATCGTTGCCGTGCCACACCGGCTGCAATAGCGCTGCACACCATTCCAGATGACGAGTGCCCGGGCGTGCGCGACGAGATTCGCCTCGTCGGCGGGCAGGTTGCTGCCGAGGTATCTGAGGTCGTGGAACTCACCCTTTTGCTCAAACGGTCTGGGCACTTCCTCGTCGATGTGGACGGCGAAGGCGGCACTGCCGCGGAACATCCCAAGGAAAATGATCTCGTTCTCGTCGAGGTAATCCGCCACGTCGTGCCGGTTCAGCAGCACGGCGCGCAGGGAGTCGCCGCTGGCGAGGCAGTGCTGCCGCCATACCGGCACGAATACGCTGCTGTCGCTGGCGAGCGTCTCCTTCATCCAGTGCCTGTCATCGCGCAAATGTGCGTGACGTTCGACATAGGCACCGGCAAAAATGTTGGTTGTGTCCATGGTGGATCTGGCGCCATCGCGGCAAGCGGTGGCGCGAGTGTACCGGAATCGATCAGCAGGCTTTAACAACAGGGGTTGAATCAGGGCACGCGTGCAAGCTGTCCCCCGGAGCGTCTCGGCGCGCCGCCGATCACGCAGCCGGGACACTGCGCCTGATCCAGGGCGTAGGCATCCTGGACGTAGGGCGCGTCGCAGTCCTGGCAGACTGACAGAAAAAGCTCATCGTTGTGACTGATGTT
>CAZFVT010000447.1:0-3209 GCA_964522355.1 uncultured Woeseiaceae bacterium
GGCGAGGTTGCCAAACTGTTCGGCGACGCCGGGATCGTCTCGCTGTCGAGTTTCATCAGCCCCTATCGAGCCGACCGCGACCAGGTTCGTGAGCTGCACGAACAGGCTGGCCTGACGTTTATCGAGGTCTTTGTCGACTGCTCGCTTGAGGTTGCTGAAGAGCGCGACCCGAAGGGCCTGTACAAGAAGGCGAGGGCTGGAGAAATCAAGAACTTCACCGGTATCGACGATCCTTACGAGGCGCCGACCGGGGCGGAGATTCGTATTCGTACGGACCAGATGAGCCTTGAGGAGGAAGTCGATCTGATACTTGGCTACCTGCAGGAGCGGGGCATCATCCAGTCCGGCACTGACGCACCGCTCGCCGCGGCCCGCTGACAACAGCAAAGCGCAACTCGCGCATCGAATAACGACGTATTTAGGAGTAATACCGTGATCAAACCGCATGGGGCTGATGCCCTGACACCCTGCCTCGTGACCGACGACGCCGAACGACAGGCACTTCTGGCCGAAGCAGAGACGCTCCCGTCGCTGATACTGAACTCCGCGGCGGCGGCGAATGCCGTCATGCTCGGCGGAGGTTACTTCACGCCGCTGACCGGCTATATGAACCTTGCCGATACGCTGGTTGTCGCTGAGACGATGCGAACGACCGACGGCCTTTTCTGGCCGGTACCGGTCGTCAACCTGACCCGGGATGCGGATGCGATCAAGGGTGCGAAGCGTATCGCGCTTCGCGATCCAAACGTCGACGGCAATCCGGTCCTCGCGATCATGGACGTCGCGGCGATCGAAAGCGTCAGCGACGCTGAGCTCGACACGGTCACCCGGCAGATCTTTGGCACGCTCGACCAGGAACATCCCGGCGTCGCCGTATTCCGCAATCTCGGCAACCAGCTGGTGTCCGGTAGCGTTCGCGTGCTCAACCTCAGTTACTTCGAGACCGATTTCCCCGGCACGTTTCAAACCGCGGTTGAGATTCGCGACGCGATCGCTGAGGCGGGCTGGAACACCGTGGTGGCTTTCCAGACCCGCAACCCGATGCACCTGGCGCACGAAGAACTCTGCCGCATGGCAATGGATCGGCTCGATGCGGACGGCTGCGTCGTGCACATGCTGCTCGGCAAGCTGAAGAAGGGTGACATCCCGGCAGACGTTCGCGATGCCTGCATACGCAAGATGGTCGAGGTCTACTTCCCACCCAACTCCGTCATGGTGTCAGGCTACGGTTTCGACATGCTATATGCCGGCCCGCGCGAAGCGTTGTTGCATGCCGTTTTCCGTCAGAACATGGGTGCGACGCACCTGATTGTCGGCCGCGACCATGCCGGCGTTGGCAGCTACTACGGGCCGTTTGACGCCCAGGCCGTGTTCGATGAGCTGCCCGAAGGCGCGCTTGAGATCGACATCTTCGCCGCGGACCATACGGCCTGGTCGAAGAAGCTGGGTCGCGTCGTCATGATGCGAGAAGCCGAGGACCATACCCCCGACGACTTTGTCCTGCTCTCCGGTACCAAAGTCCGCGAGATGCTGGACAACGGCATCGCACCGCCGCCGGAGTTCTCGCGGCCCGAGGTGGCACAGATCCTGATTGATCACTACCGCGCCGAACGCAGTCAGCCAGCCGCCTGACGGGCCGGTCTGTCTCACCCTTCGTCGCCGGTTGGAGCCTGTCCGCCGGCGGCGTTTTCGTTGTGGCACGGGCGATGCGCGGGGCTCATGGGCACATCGCATTGCCCTGCGAATACGGCTATGCTTCGGCGATTCGAAAATGCTCGGGACAAGGCGTCTTCGCCCGGTCCCGAAATCCAAGTGAACGGCAATAAAATGAGTGTCAAATACGAACCGGATGCGGTCGAACGCGAGGCGCGTGACTACTGGGCCGCGGAGCGCTGCTTCGAGGTCGATGAAGACCCGGACAAGGAGAAATTTTACGCGCTGACCATGTTCCCCTACCCGAGCGGGCAGCTGCACATGGGACACGTCCGGGTATTCACCATCAACGACGTCATCGCTCGCTACCAGCGCATGCAGGGCAAGCATGTCCTGCAGCCGATGGGCTGGGATGCGTTTGGCATGCCCGCCGAAAATGCCGCCATAAAGCGCGGGATTCCGCCGGCGAAATGGACCTACGACAACATCAATTACATGCGCGAGCAGCTCAAGCGGCTCGGTTACGCCTACGACTGGACGCGTGAGGTCACAACCTGTCGCCCCGAGTACTATCGCTGGGAACAATGGCTGTTCACACGGTTGTTTAAAAAGGGCCTGGTTTATCGCAAGAATTCGGTCGTCAACTGGGACCCAGTGGACCAGACCGTGCTGGCCAACGAGCAGGTTATCGATGGTCGTGGCTGGCGTTCGGATGCGCTCATCGAGCGTCGCGAGATTCCCCAGTGGTTTATGAAGATCACCGACTACGCTGATGAGCTGCTGGACGATCTCGACCGGCTCGAAGGCTGGCCCGACCCGGTCAAGATCATGCAGCGCAACTGGATCGGTCGCTCCGAGGGCCTGGAACTTGAATTCAGTGTTCCGGCCAGTGAGGAGGCCCTGCGCGTCTTTACGACCCGGCCGGATACCTTAATGGGTGTCACCTACATGGCCGTTGCCGCCGAACACCCGCTGGCGCAGCAAGCCGCCGCCGGGAACCCGGAAATCGCCAAGTTCGTTGAGGAATGCAAAAAGACCGGCGCCGCTGAAGCTACGATCGAAACGATGGAAAAGAAGGGCATGCCCCTCGGGATCAATGCGGTCCATCCGATCACCGGCGACGAGGTGCCGCTGTGGGTGGCCAATTTCGTCCTGATGAGCTACGGCACCGGGGCCATCATGGCCGTTCCCGGGCATGACCAGCGAGACTGGGAGTTTGCCAAGGCGCATGACCTGCCTATCCGCCAGGTTATCGGCCCGGAAGATGGCTCAGCTATTGATATCGACGCCGCGCCCTTCCTGGAGTACGGCGTACTGGTTAATTCCGGCGACTACGACGGACTCGATTTCGCTTCTGCCTTCGAGCAAATACGGTCCCTCGTCGAAGAGCGGGGCATAGGTGCTGCGCAGACCAATTATCGCCTTCGCGACTGGGGCGTATCCCGTCAGCGCTATTGGGGCACGCCAATACCGATCATCTATTGTGAGGACTGCGGCGCCGTGCCCGTGCCGGAAGAAGATCTCCATCGAGGTCCCGGCCGAGTCTGTGGACGCGG
>CAZFVT010000448.1:0-3209 GCA_964522355.1 uncultured Woeseiaceae bacterium
AGCGAACTGGGCGCGGCGCGCGTGACCGAGAGCCGGGAAGAAGCGCTCGCCCACGGCCAGCATGCGGCGACCGTGCTCCTGCGCGATGGTTTCGGCAGGAAAGTCGTTGGGGCGGCTCTGCAGCCGAAGATCGTGCGTTTCCGTGTCCGGTGCGCCGTCCTGCTCGCCGATGATGATGCGGCCATCGTCGCGCTGATGCAGGTGCACGCCGGGCGCGGCCACAACCCGCTGGATGACGCGCTGCATGGGCCGGGTAACGGCGATGATGCCGGGCGTGGATCGCTGCGGGATCTCGATGTCCCCGAGCTCGCGCGGCGGGGTATCGGCGGCACCCGTTGCGAGAATCAGCCGGTCTGCCTCGATCATGCCGCCGGTCGTTTCCGCCGCTTTTAGGCGGCCGTCGACCAGCCTTACGCCGGTAGCGGTCGCGGGATAGACCAGGGTAGCGCCTAGCTTCTGAGCCGCCTCTAACAGGAGCTTCGTTGCGACGATCGGATCAACTGCGCCGTCGCCCGGTGAGTAGGCGGCCATCGCGCCGTCGTCAATGCTTATCTCGGGCTCCAGCTCGGCCACTTCCGCTGCAGTCAGCATGCGCGCCGGTTCACCCCAGGCCACCTGCTCGTCAATCTGCTCGGCGAGCCGTGCCGTTCTGGCCTCGCCGTCGAACCACTCGATCGAGCCGCCCCAGCGAACCGGCAGGTCGAGCGCCGTCTGCAGGTCGTGCCAGTTGGCGACGCTCTCCTGGTTCAGGGCGTGATAGTGCCGCGGCTGCTTGGCCCAGGTCGCGTTGATCCAGGCAAACGTTCCGCGACTTGCGTGAGTGGCCGGGCCTTCGGCATCCAGCACGGTGACGTCGGCGCCCGCCTTTGCGAGGTGGTAGGCAATCGACGCACCGATGATTCCGGCGCCCGCCACCACGACCCGCAGCCTCCGCCCGTCCGGCGAAGGCTGTGCGCAGGCGGACAGCGACATCGCCGCCAGCAGCTTGAGGAGTGTTCGCCTGTCCATACGCCTGTCCGAATTCGCTAGAGCCCGCTCAAGTCTATCCGAGAACCTGCGTCGGCCGCGCAATCGCAGAAATTGCCGGCGAACGGATGCCACAGGCGTCGAGAAATCAAACGACCGGCGCGGCAAGAGCTCCTGTCAAGCAGGCCCACAGACGACGAACTGTGATCCCGTTCGCACTGAAGGGAATATGTAAAGCCAGGTATGAGAGATCACGCACGTTGACAGATCGCCGCAGCGACTACGCTTTGATCGTTGGCAAAGATGACGGGAGCTGCTCCGGAATTCTGCACCGACAACAGACACCGCCGCAGCCCTCGAAAGATCTGCTTCGAGATGAGCTGCAACAGTTTCTTTCGCGCCGCTAACTTCGCATTAGCCAACCGAAAGTCCGGCCCGCCTCGGTCCTCCGTGGCGGGCTTTTTCTTTGGCCTGGGCCCGCCACCGGCGACCCGGTGCCCAGTAACCGCCCTTTTCAGCGAAATCGCGGGGGACGTCCTATAGTTATAAGAGGACGTACGTGTTTCGCCCCAAGGGACGCGCGGGCGGCGAGTTTCGGGGGATACGTCATGAAACTTGAAATTGGACGTGGCGGTATCGTGGTGCTGGCCATGGTCGCTGCATACGGCGGCACCCTGTTTGCCCAGGGTCGCGCAGCCGAGCGGCTTTGTGAGCGATACCCGGTCGGAACGCCGGTGGCTGACGCGAGAAACCTGGAGGGCACTTTCCTGCTCTCGGCCATGGGCGAGTTTCGCAACGACGTGGCGTCGTCGCAGGAGGTCATCTTCTGCGCCTCCATGACGCTGTGTGACAACGCCTGCGCGATCGTCATCGAGAACGGCGTGGTCATCGCCGCGAATCACAGTAGCCGCTAAACTGCCTGGATACTCCCTTTCGGGACCGGCGACGGCGTAAACCGATCGCCGGTTCAGGCGTTACTGTAGCTATGAGCATTCAAGCCGCCATTGCCACCAATCGATTCGGCCTCGGCGCCCGGCCGGGTGAGATCGAGAGCGTCGGCAGCCAGCCCGCCGGCTGGTTGCTCGATCAGCTTGAGGGTCCGCCCGCCACGCCGGCCCCAGTCGCAGCCCTGCCCGGCTGCGCCGAGACGCTTGTGAAAGTGCAGAAGCTGCGGCTGGCGCAGCGCGACCGGCAGAACTCGGCTGCAGACGGACCGCAGCCAGACGAGATAATGGAATACGCGCGCACCGTTCGGAGCCTGCACATTGAGCAGGTGTTTGCGCGTTATCGCACCGCGGTTGAATCCGAGCATCCCTTCCACGAACGCCTGGTGCATTTCTGGGCGAACCACTTTGCGGTTTCCGCGGCCAAACAGCCGGTCTCCGCCATCGCCGGCCTCTACGAGAACGGGGCCATTCGGCCGAACGTAGCGGGCCGCTTCGAGGACCTCCTGATTGCCGCGGTTGCTCACCCGGCGATGATCACCAACCTCGACAACCAGCGTTCCATCGGACCGACATCGAGACGCGGCAAAGCGGCCGCACGTCGCAGCGGCAATCGCACTATCGGCCTCAATGAAAATCTCGCCCGCGAAGTGCTTGAGCTGCATACTCTCGGCGTCAGCGGCGGCTATGACCAGGCGGACGTCGAGAGCTTCGCCAAGGTGCTGACCGGCTGGTCGATCGGCCTTCCGGACTCCGGTTCAGCCGGGGAATTCACGTTCTATGAGCGCGTCCATGAGCCGGGCCCGCAGGTCGTCATGGGAAAACGCTATGACGACGAAGGCATGGACCAGGGCCTTGCCGTGCTGCGTGACCTTGCTGCTCATCCTGCAACCGCCAGCTTCATCGCCACGAAACTGGCGACGCATTTTGTGGCCGACGAGCCGCCGGCTGACCTGGTCAAAACCCTGGAAACCCGCTTTGTTGAAACCGGCGGCGATCTTGCTGAGGTGTATGAGGCGCTGGTCGACTCGCCGCTCGCCTGGCAGCCGACCCAGCAAAAGCTGAAGACGCCCCACGAGTTCATCGTTTCTGCCATTCGCAGCGTCGACGTGTCGCCGCGAAACGGACGCTTCCTCACCGGCGCGCTGGATTTGCTTGGCCAGCCGGCCTATCGACCTCCGTCGCCCGCCGGCTGGCCGGACAATGCGGCTCACTGGGGTGGCGCCGATGCGCTTTACAAACGCATCGAATGGTCCTCAACGGTCAGCGGCCCGGCGAGCCGCCGCAACAACCCGATCG
>CAZFVT010000449.1:0-3207 GCA_964522355.1 uncultured Woeseiaceae bacterium
AGGTGACGCCATCTCCGCAGCCGCTGATTTGCTGCGGCAAGGCAGGATTGTCGCGGTCAAAGGCCTGGGCGGTTTCCACCTGGCCTGCCTGGCTACCGACGCCGGCGCCGTAAATGCCCTCAGAGCGCGTAAACGTCGTTATCAGAAAGCGCTCGCGATGATGGCGCGCGACGTGGAGACGATTCGCCGCTACGCCGACGTCGATGAACATGGTGAGGCTGCACTTAGGTCGCGCCAGGCTCCCATCGTATTGCTGCCTGCAAGTGGCCGGGCGCTGCCTCAAGGCGTCGCGCCGGGGCAGGATCGCCTCGGCTTCATGCTGCCCTACACGCCGCTGCATCATGTGCTGTTGGAGAGTTTTGAGGACCCGGTGGTGATGACCTCCGGAAATCGCAGTGACGAACCCCAGGTCATTGACAACGACAGCGCGAGGGAGCAGCTGGGCGATATTGCCGACGTTTTCCTGATGCACGACCGGGACATCGTTAACCGACTCGACGACTCGGTGGTGCAGGCATTGCCAGCGGAATCGACGATGCTCAGGCGCGCGCGGGGCTTCGCGCCTGAGCCAATTGATCTGCATCCGTCCTTCGCCTCGTCTCTGTCCGTGCTGGCTCTGGGCGGCGAATTGAAAAATACCTTCTGCCTGCTGCGCGGGAATCGCGCCCTCGTCTCCCAGCACATGGGCGATATGGAAGACGCGAACGCACTAACGGACTACCTGGCGAATCTCGAGCTCTACGAGTCGCTATACGATTTCTATCCCCAGCAGATCGCCGTCGACCGGCATCCGGAGTACGTGCCGACAAAACTCACCGCGCAGCAATTCCCGGAGATTCCGCGAACCGCTGTGCAGCACCACCATGCCCACGTCGCCGCCTGCATGGCCGAACACGGCCTGTCTGCGGATTCACCGCCGGTGCTGGGCATCGTCCTGGATGGCCTCGGCATGGGCGACGACGACACGTTCTGGGGCGGTGAGTTTTTCGCAGCCGACTTCAGTCAATACACGCGAGTAGGCCGCTTCCTTCCTGTCGCCATGCCGGGCGGCACGCGCGCCATTCGCGAGCCCTGGCGGAACGCCTGGGCCCACCTGCATGCCGCTTTTGGCTGGGACCTGGCAAAGCATCGTTACGGTGATGCCGATGCCATTCGCTACCTGGCGGACAAACCAGTTGCCACCTTGCAGCAGATGCAGGAGCGCGGCGTTAACTCACCGCTTGGCTCATCGGCGGGTCGCCTGTTCGATGCGGTTGCTGCCCTGCTCGGCATCTGCGCGGACGGGATCGCCCACGAAGCGCAGGCGGCGATGGAACTCGAAGCGCTGGCCACTCGCGCGGAGGCGGAGGAGTCGGCAAACGGTTACCCCTGCGAGCGCCTCGAAGACGAAGTGCCGACCCTCGCCTGGCGCCCGATGTGGCAGGCCTTGCTCGAGGACCTGCAGGCGGGCGTTGAATCCGAACGCATCGCCGCTCGCTTCCATATCGGGCTCGCTACCGCGGTGGCCGACCTGGCCACGGATCTAGCGCGGGAACGGTCATTACCCACCGTTGCGCTGAGCGGCGGCGTGTTCCAGAACGCGCTGCTGCTCCAGCAGGTCCGCCTGAAACTGGAATCTGCAGGCCTCGAGGTGCTGGCCCACACCCGCCTACCGGCGAACGATGGCGGTATCTCGCTGGGCCAGGCCGTCGTTACCGCCTGCCGCAACCTCTCGACTCAGACTCATTAATCGATAAGGCGCAGCACTGTCTCGTGCGGCTGACGGGACAACCTTCCCGTCCTGACTTGGCGATGCGAATTGGTGGCGGTAGTCTGAGCTACCTTCGAACTGAGTAGCGGTGATTGCATGACGATTCGGCAACGGCTGATTCTTGGCCTTTCCCTTGTGTTTGCGCTTTCGGCCCAGGCCGACGAGGCAGCGCTTGCAGGCATTGACGCAACGCTCGATGCCTTCCACGCCGCCGCCGCGAACGGCGACAAGGAACGCTACCTGGGCCTAATGACTGAGAACGGCGTTTTTCTTGGCACCGACGAGTGGGAGCGCTGGCTGAAGCAGCCTGATTTCAGCGAGTACGTGGACGGCCGCTTCAAGGACGGCAGCGGCTGGAGCTATCGGTCGGTCGAACGCAACGTCGACCTGTCAGACGACGGCAACGTCGCCTGGTTCGATGAGGTGGTATTCTCGGAGACGAATGGCCGATTCCGCGGCACCGGGGTTTTAGTGTTGCAGGACGGCGGCTGGAAGATCGCGCACTACGCCATGTCTTTCCTGATCTTCAATGAAAACTGGCAGGACGTCGTTGAACTGACAAAGAAGACCCAGGCCGCCAAGGCACAACAGTAACGACGCGCTCATTCGGATAGCTCGACTCATGAAACTCACCGCCAAAAGACTCTCACTGACCGCAGCCGCACTGCTCCTGGCAAGCACAAGCCTTGCGCATCATTCCCTCGCGCCTTTCGACATTCGCAACCCGATCGAAGTGACGGGCGTTGCGGAGAAGTTCGTCTTCCGGCGGCCACACCCCATGCTCAATCTCGTCGATACCGACGGGGTCGACTGGATCATTGAGGTTCCGGTGCGGCACTGGCAGCGCAACGAAGTACCTACCGATGCGATCAAAGCCGGTGATGAACTTGTCGTCCTGTTGTTCCCGGCGCGAAACGGCAGCCCGGAAGGCGCGATGTCGGGTTTTACCAAGAACGGTCAGTTTGTCAGCGTCGCCGAGAGCATCGGCCAGCGCGAAGCCAACGCTGCTGCAGACGCCATTGAACAGGGCATGTCTGCGCGCGAGGCCGTGGAGGCCAACCTGAAACCGGGCGAGAACTACGAAACCGCCGGGGTGCACTCTGCGGGCCCGACGCCAACCGCGCCGGAAGCGCAGAACACGACGGAAGCCGTCGCGGCCGACGGCGACTCCTCGATGACGGCGTGGATGGCAGGCGCAGCCGTCGTCGTGGCTGCCGCCCTGGGCCTGGTGGCGTTTCGACGCCGATAACCCGCCCCTCCGGGCCTGCCGCAGCGTGACCTGCGTCACACTGTTACGATTTTCCCGCGGTTCCCAAGACCGAACAGCGGCGCAGGCGCGCATCTTGATATAGCGTAGGCGGTTGAACCTGAGCCCCGACTCTGCGCCATGAACCATCGACTTCTCATCATCTGCCTGTGCGGCATGCTCATGCTGGCTGGATACAGCCCGGGCGCGC
>CAZFVT010000450.1:0-3196 GCA_964522355.1 uncultured Woeseiaceae bacterium
ATGCCTTTCGAAGTGGACTTTATTGATCGCGACGACGTCGATGCGGTGCACCGCATGGTCAATGACGAGATTGCCGCGGTCATCTTCGAGCCTGTCCAGGGCATTGCCGGTGCCTACGACCTGTCTATCGATTTTGTCGAAACTCTCGCAGAGCGCTGCCGCGACAGTGGCGCTGTGCTGATTGCCGATGAAGTGCAGTCGGGCATGGGACGCTCCGGCCAATTTTTCGCTTCCCAGGCTTACGGCATCGAGCCCGATATTGTGACCAACGCAAAGTCGCTCGGCGGCGGCATCCCCTGCGGGGTTGTGCTGATGAGCGAAGTCATGTCCTGCGCGCTAAAGAACGGCGATCTCGGCTCAACCTTCGGCGGCGGTCCGCTGGCCGCCGCGGCGATCCTTGCCGTCATCGAGACCATCGAGGCAGAAGGCCTGCTTGAGAACGTACGTCAACGCGAGGCACAGATTCGGGAAACCTGCGTCGCGGGGCCGGTCACGGCGGTGCGCGGCATGGGCATGCTGCTGGGATTGCACTGCGACCGGCCGGCTGCGGACGTCCGCAACATGCTGCTCGAAAACGACATCCTGACGGGCCTGTCGAGCGACCCGAACGTTCTAAGGCTATTACCGCCCCTGATCCTGCAACCGGAGCACGTCGAGCGCCTCGCCGGTGCGCTACGGGAAATACGACCGGCGCTCGCGTGAGCGCCCCTCCTTAACCCCGCTTGATGAGACGACTATGAGAAACTTCAACGATCTTGCCGATTTCAGCGCTGACGAGATAGCCGGGCTGTTGCAACTGGCGAACCGCCTTGACGAGCACCCCGAACCCGAGGCTCTGCGCGGCAAAGTCCTGTCACTACTGTTCCTGAGTCCCTCGTTGCGCACGCTCGCCTCTTTTCAGGCGGCGATGACGCGGCTGGGCGGTGGCACGTTCGTCATTTCACCCAACATGTCGATTCACGGTCTGGAGACCCGGCCTGGAATCGTGATGGATGGCGCCGCCGCTGAGCACATTCGCGAGGCCGTTCCGGTCATTGCCTCCTACGGGGACGCCATTGGCATTCGCGCCTTTGCGGAACGTCGCGATCTCGCAAACGACATCGAAGAACGCGAGTTCCAGTCGATGACCGACCTCATCGACACGCCCTACATCAATATGGAATCCGCCATGAACCACCCCTGCCAGAGCCTGGCGGACTGGAAGACGATGGACGATCTCGACATTCCATCGAACGGTCGATTCGTGTTGAGCTGGGCCTATCATCCGCGAGCGCTGCCGCTGGCCGTACCGGCGGCCACCATCCACATGGCCGCCGCGCGCGGCATGGATGTGACGGTACTGCGCCCTGACGCGTTTGCGCTACCACAGCCGATCATGGACAAGGCTCTGACGGCGGCCGAGGCCTCTGGTGGTTCCGTACGGGAAACGTCGGACCGCGCCGAGGCCATGGAGGGCGCTCAGGTCATTTACGCGAAATCCTGGTCGTCGACCGCGCATTACGGCGACAGGCTGGGCGATGAGGAAGCTCGGCGCGGGCTCGAAGACTGGTGCGTCGACGAACCCTGGTTCGAGACCGCCGCCGAGGACTGCCGCTTCATGCACTGCCTGCCGGTCCGGCGCGGCGTTGTCGTCAGCGACCAGGTACTCGACGGTCCGCGAAGCGTGGTTCTCGCCGAAGCGAGGAACCGAATGCTTGCGCAGATGGCCGTTCTCCACCAGATGCTGGGTAACCAGGGATGACAGTTGGCAAAGACAGAGCGATTGTCGTCTCTGCGCTGAAACACGCGGCGCCCTACATACGACTGTTCAAGGGCAAGGTCTTCGTGCTCAAGGCCGGCGGCGACGTGTTTGGGGACGAGGAGCGTTCGCGGGCCCTGGTAGAACAGGTGGGGCTTCTGCACCAGCTTGGCGTGCGCGTGGTCTTCGTGCACGGCGGCGGGCCGCAGTCGACGAAGCTCGCCGGCGACCTTGGCCTGGAGACTCGTTTCGTTGACGGTCGACGAGTAACGGACGGCGACTCGCTGGATGTTGCAATGATGGTGCTGAACGGCCAGGTGAATACGCGCATTCTGGCGGCCTGCCGTGACCTGGAGGTACCCGCGGTAGGCATCAGCGGCGTCGATGCCGGACTTATCCGGGCCACACGGCGACCACCGGTCGAGCAAAGCGATGGCGGTTCGGTGGACTACGGCTTTGTCGGCGATATCGAGGAAGTTAATGCGGACGTCCTGCGCAAGCAGCTCGACAACGGCCTCATGCCAGTCGTCAGCCCGTTATCCTGCGACGCCTCCGGCACCTTGCTGAACATCAACGCTGACACGGTAGCCGCCGCAATCGCAGCGGAACTCGATGCCGAGAAACTGATTTTTGCCACCGGTGCGCCGGGCATCCTCAAGGACAAGGACGATCCGCAATCGCTGATTTCCTACGTCGATCGCCGGGAGTTAAAGAAGCTGCGTGACTCCGGCAACCTGGCCGATGGAATGCTGCCAAAAGCCGCGGCAATCGACGCTGCCATCCGCGACGGTGTGCGGCGCGTCCACGTGATTTCCTACAAGCACCCGGACAGCCTGCTGCTCGAGGTGTTTACCAACGAGGGCACCGGCACCCTGGTTGTCGATGATATCGCGGCGCTGTCCGCCGCCGAGCAGGCCTCAACGGAGTAGTTCATGACGCGCCTATGGGAAAAGGGTCTGCCGCTGGACGAACGGGTCCTGCGGTACACGGCGGGCGAAGATCACCTGCTGGATGAGCGGCTTGTCAGCCACGACGTCCGGGGATCGATCGGCCATGCGGAGATGCTGAACCAGCAGGGCCTACTGAGTGATGACGACTGCCGGGCTATTTGTGACGGCCTGCAGGAAATCGCCGCCAGCCACGCACGCGGCGAGTGGCATATCGATCTCGACGACGAAGATGCCCACACTGCGATCGAGAACCGGCTCGTCGGCCTGATCGGCGAGGCGGGCGGTCGCCTGCACGTTGGCCGTTCACGAAACGACCAGGTCCTCACCGCGCTCAGGCTTTACATGCTGGACGCTATCGAGACTGTCAAGTCAGAGACCGAGGGACTGCTTGCTGCACTCGATCGCCTCGCCGAACGCCAGGGGGATCTCGAACTACCCGGCTACACCCATATGCAACAGGCCATGCCCGCTTCCGTCGCGCTATGGGGCGGTGGCTTTGCGGAGGCGC
>CAZFVT010000451.1:0-3192 GCA_964522355.1 uncultured Woeseiaceae bacterium
CCGAGACTCGCACCCTCCTGAGTGGCGGCGAGGCCGGCGGCGGCTACAACAGCCCCGTCGCGTTCGACCAGAACGACGGCGGTGTCTGGCTCATCACCGACCGAGGCGGGGAGTTCAAGCAGCTGGCCTGGCAGCCGGCCGAAGCGGGCAGCGGAGCCGAAATCGTTACCGGGGATATTCCCTGGGATATCTCCAGCGTTGAGCTTAGCCATGACCGCAAACGCCTCGTGTTCGCCGCCAACGAAAACGGCATGAGCCGGGTTTACCTGATGGACACCGCCTCCCGCGAGTACCGGCCCATCGACAGCATTCCGACGGGACTCGCGTTCGGCTTCAAGTTCAGCCCCGACGACCGTCGCCTCGGCATGACCCTCAACACGCCGCAGACGCCGAGCGATGCCTTCGTCCTCGAGCTTGGCGATTCGCCGCTGGACTACGGCAGTCTGACCCGCTGGACGATGAGTGAAGTCGGCGGACTGGACTCGAGCGCTTTCGCCGTGCCTGAGCTGATTGAGTACCCGACCTTCGACGAGGTCGACGGTAATCCGCGGCAGATTCCCGCCTGGGTTTACAAACCTCAGGGGAGAGGGCCGTTCCCCGTTGTGGTCGTGATCCACGGCGGGCCGGAAGGCCAGTCGCGGCCGTTTTTCTCCAGCACCTATTCCATGTGGTTGGAAGAACTCGGCGTCGCCGTCGTCCGGCCCAACGTTCGCGGTTCGGCCGGTTACGGCAAGACCTATCTCGGCCTCGACAACGGCTTCAAGCGCGAGGACTCGGTCAAGGATATCGGTGCGTTGCTCGACTGGATCGACACCCAGCCGGATCTGGACTCTTCAAGGGTCGCGGTCTTCGGCGGCAGCTACGGCGGCTACATGGTGCTGGCCAGCGCCGTGCACTTCAGCGACCGGCTTACCGCCGCCGTCGACATTGTCGGCATCTCGAGCTTCGTCACCTTCCTTGAGAACACCCAGGACTATCGCCGCGACCTGCGCCGCCAGGAGTACGGCGATGAGCGGGACCCGGCTATGCGCGCGCACTTAAATGCCATTAGCCCGGTAAACAACGTCGACAAGATCAGCGTTCCAATGCTGGTCGTTCAGGGGGAAAACGATCCTCGCGTGCCGGTGACCGAGTCCGTGCAGATGGTCGCCGCGCTTCGCGACCAGGGCAATACGGTTTGGTACATGAACGCGTTGAATGAAGGTCATGGTTACCGGCGCAAGGAGAACCGCGATCTCTACCTGCAGACCGTCGCCCAGTTCTTCAAGCAGTACCTGCTGGATGAGGCACCCGCGGCGGCCGCGATCCCGTGAATCACGCGGACCTCGTCCGCAGCATAGAAGCGGGTATCGCCGGTCTCGGTGAGACCCTGCCGTCGGCCGCGCCGGAATCGCTTGCGAGCCTGCTCGAAGAGCTCGAGAAGTGGACCTATCGGATGAACCTGACGGCGATTCGCAAGATTCCCGAGATGGTGCCCGCGCACATCAACGACAGCCTGTCGGTGTTACCCCACCTTGAGGGCGAGCGCGTTCTCGACATTGGCACCGGCGCCGGCTTCCCGGG
The DNA here is from genome assembly GCA_964522355.1 of uncultured Woeseiaceae bacterium. Lineage (GTDB taxonomy): Bacteria > Pseudomonadota > Gammaproteobacteria > Steroidobacterales > Woeseiaceae > JBFGFX01. Next base: position 1,564 of record CAZFVT010000451.1, read on the forward strand.
GCTGCCGCTGGCAATCGTGCGGCCGGAGACCGAGTTCGAGCTGCTCGATTCCAGCGCAAAGAAGATGCGTTTTGTTCAACACGCGGCAAACCTGCTGGGCCTATCCAACGTAACCGCGGTGCGTTCCCGTGCCGAGGACTATGCACCCGGCAGGGGCTTTGATACGGTGCTTGCCCGGGCAGTTACACGAACGGCCGGCCTGCTCGACTACGGCGCACATCTTGTTAATGAGGGGGGTGTGTTCCTGGCGATGAAGGGCAAGTATCCGGCCGAAGAACTAGAAGACGTGCCCGACGACTGGACTTACAGCGTGACAGAACTCCTGGTACCCGGGCTCGAAAACCGCGAGCGCCATCTCGTAACCCTGCGACGGAAAGCATCGTCGTGACCCGGGTTATCGCCGTTGCGAACCAGAAGGGCGGGGTTGGCAAGACCACCACCTGCGTGAACCTGGCCGCTTCACTCTCGGCGACCAATCGTCGCGTGCTGCTGGTGGACATGGACCCGCAGGGCAACGCCACGATGGGCAGCGGTGTGAACAAGCACGAGCTGGAAGCGAACGCCTGCGACGTGCTGCTTGGTGAGGTCTCCGTCGCCGATGCAATCGTCTCTCCGGCAAAGGGCAAATTCGCCGTGCTGCCGGGCAACGAGGACCTGACGCTCGCCGAGGTGCAGCTACTCGAGGCCGAAGACCGCGAGCTGGTGCTGCGAAAGGCGCTGGAACCGGTGCGCGGCATGTATGACTTCATCCTCATCGACTGCCCGCCGTCGATCAACATGCTGACCGTGAACGCCCTGACCGCGGCGGACGGCGTCTTGATTCCGATGCAGTGCGAGTACTACGCGCTTGAGGGTTTAAGTTCGCTCATCAACACCATCGACAGCGTTCGTGCGACCGTCAATCCGGAGCTTGAGCTTTACGGCTTGCTGCGAACGATGTACGACCCGCGTATCAACCTGTCGAACGAAGTCTCCGAGCAGCTGATCGAACATTTCGGCGACAAGGTCTTCCGCACCATGGTGCCGCGGAACGTGACCCTGGCGGAAGCGCCGAGCTTCGGCAAGCCGGTGCTGTATCATGACCGCCGCTCGCGAGGTGCCGTTGCCTACCTGGCACTGGCCGGTGAGGTTCTGCGGCGCGAAGACGATCGCGGTACCGCCGAGGCCACGGTCTGAAGCGGCCAATCGCCCGGTAGATTAAGAACTTAAAGACTATGACCAAGAAGAAACGACTCGGTCGGGGCCTCGATGCCCTGCTCAGCAAACCCGCTGCCGCGGCCGTGAAAGCGAAGCCGGCGGCGGCGACGGCCGATGAATCTCCGGCAGACGGTGACCTGCTCAAAAATCTGCCCGTCGAGCTCCTTGAGCGCGGCGAATACCAGCCCCGTGTTGACATGCGCCAGGACAGCCTGGAAGAGCTGGCCGATTCCATCAAGAAGCAGGGCGTCGTGCAGCCGATCGTTGCCCGTCCGCTGAAGGCCGGCGCCGACGGTCAGATGCGCTACGAGATCATCGCCGGCGAGCGACGCTGGCGTGCCTCACAGATGGCGGGTCTCGCCGAGATCCCGGCGGTCATTCGCGAGGTGCCGGACGAAGCCGCCATTGCGATGGCGCTCATCGAGAACATCC
>CAZFVT010000452.1:0-3178 GCA_964522355.1 uncultured Woeseiaceae bacterium
GATCGCTCGGATCATCGAGGATATTGGCGACAAGCTCGAAAAACTGGTTCCCGAGGCCAGCATACGCGTGGGCCACGGGCAGATGCCCGAACGAGAGCTCGAACAGGTCATGATCGATTTCTATCACCGGCGCTTCAACCTGCTGCTCTGCACGACAATTATTGAAAGCGGAATCGACGTACCAACGGCCAACACCATCATCATTAATCGTGCGGATCGATTCGGCCTGGCGCAGCTGCATCAGCTGCGCGGACGTGTCGGCCGCTCTCATCACCGAGCGTTCGCCTACATGATCGCGCCGCCCAGGAAGGCGATGACCGCCGATGCCCAGAAACGCCTGGAAGCGATCGACTCGCTGGAGGACCTTGGAGCGGGCTTCACGCTTGCCACTCACGACCTCGAGATTCGCGGTGCAGGTGAGCTGCTCGGCGAAACGCAAAGCGGGCAAATGCATGAGATCGGCTTCTCGCTCTATACGGAGATGCTGGGCCGAACGATCGACGCGATGAAACGCGGCGATGAGATTGACCTCGAGAAGCCGCTCAATGCCGGTGTCGAAATCAACCTGCACATACCGGCGCTGCTTCCGGACGACTATGTTCCGGATGTCCACCTCCGGCTGATCCTGTACAAACGCATCGCCAGCACCACATCTGCCGAGGAGCTGCGCGAACTGCAGGTCGAGCTCATTGACCGATTCGGGCTATTGCCGGCGCCAGCCAAGACGCTAATGCGTACCGCCGAGGTGAAGTTGCGCGCCCAGCAGCTTGGCATCGAGAAGATCGACGTTGCCGAATCGGCGGGCTACGCGCAGTTCCGCGAGGATGCGTCGATCGATCCCATGACTGTCGTGCGGCTGGTGCAGAACGAGGGACGGGTCTATCGCATGCGCGGCCCGCATCGGCTACAGTTTACCGGCGACTACGGCGACGTAGACGCACGGATCGCGGCACTCGACAGCCTGCTCGACAAGCTGGAAGGAAATAGCCCTGCCGCCGAGGCCCGAAGCGCATGAACCGTCACAGCAACCGACCGGTGAACCGATGCCATTAGCCAGCAACCGCCTGCACCCAGTCCACCTGCTGTCCTTCTTACTGCTGACGGCTACCTGCCATGCACAGCAGCTGGGCGCCGAGAACATCCTGGATGAGGAAGAGGAACCGGTTAGCCGCTACGCGGTGGAGGTCATTCTGTTCACCTACGGCGCATCGGTAACCGCCGGGACGGAAGTCTTCATGCCCGTTGAGCCTCCGCCAGCCGAGAATTACGACGACATGGCGCCTGGTGCGCTGGATAACGAATTCATCTTCGGCGACGGGGCGGCGCGAAACGACGATCTGCAGAGGATCACCGGGGAAGATGCAGGCAATCCCGCCACCGACTCTTTCGGTACCTTTGCCGATCCCGGCATGTCGATGGATACAGCCGCTGAGGATGCTGAGGTGGCGACGATTGATGAGAGTGACGCCATCGCAATCATGGACGAAGAGTCGCTGCGTGATGCGCTGTACGCGAGCGTCGACCTGACGCAGCCCCTCGAAGAGGTCGTTACGGACGCAGCTCGCATCGAATTCAATCCGCTGCTCGACGAGGAGCTGACGCTGGCCGATGCTCATGAGCGCCTGCTGCGCCTCGATGCCTACAAGCCGGTACTCTGGACAGGGTGGACCCAGGTCGTCCTTGAGGAATCAGAGAGCCCGACCTTGAACCTGCGCAGGCTTGGCAGCCTCCCCCTGGACATGGAAGGTGAGCTAAAGCTTTACCTTGGGCGCTTCGTTCACCTCGACGTTGACATCAGCCTTGAACAACGCGTCATCGTCGAATCAGAACAGGCGACCCGCTTCGACTACCCGGCAGCAGACACTCGCTACGGTGAGTTCGGTGACTACACCCGTGAATCCCGCTACCGTGAGCGGCCCAAGACCAGCACGATCGTCTACCGGATTGACGACGACCGCATCATGCGCAACGGAGAGACGCGCTATTTTGACCACCCGAAATTTGGTCTCATCGCGCGACTGACCCTGGTCGAAGAAGCAGAATCGGTCACCGACCCGGCGCTGTTGCCGGACCTCCTGCCGGGGAATGCCGGTTCACAGCTCTGACGGATCGACCCTGCGGAGGATTCGTTTGGCTCGGGGGCGGCCTCAGAGCCGGTCAAGGAGCTGGTTTATGGCCTTGCTCGCGCTGCCGCCTTCCCGCGGTTCAAACGTCTTTGCGGCAAACTCGACGCTGACAAACTTGTCGCGCCGGGCACGCGGATGGTGAAGCCCGAGCGATCGCACCGATTGGGCAATCCGTGCGGCGAATTCCTCAAGCTTCTCCGGTTCGGCGCCATGCGCCAGAACGGCAAAGTGGCCGCCGTCATCACCCTCTATGCGAGCCGTTACGTCACTCGCGCGTCGCAGGAATCGGCTGATGATTTTCGCCACGCGTTTCTGGCAGGAATCCCCGCCGTGCTGGCCGAACACGCTCACGTAGGCATCGAAGTCCTCGATGCGAAACGCGACCAGTCCAAGCACCCGGCCCTCGCGTGACGCTACCGCCCAGTCATGGGCCAGCACCTTGCGAAACGCCGCGTCATTCAACAGCCCGGTAACCGGATCCTCGCCTGACAGATCCCGCACCCGTCGCGTCGCACTCGCCAGCGCCTGAATCGTTGCCCGGCCGCCGGCCAACGGCAGTTGCTGGCCCGCCGTTCGCAGATTGACGCCGAAGCAGGTGATCTCGTCTGAGCCCTGCTCGGTAATCGGCAGCAGGGTCATGAGGTACTCGCGGGAACGGATGTCGACCGGCAGCGCTGCTTCGGCCTGGGTCCGGAGCGCGGCGCTGGCTTCGCGGATCATCTCGCGGCCGATCATCGGGCCCAGCACGTCAGGAAACGGTCGTCCCTGAATCGATACGTCGCCCGCAAGCGCCGCGAATGCCGGATTTGCAAGCACGACGGGCCAGTCCGGGCTATCAACGCGTACGAGCAGCATGGGCTCCGTCGATGCGGCGAGGAGCTGCTTGAGTACATGGGTGGAAAGGCCGGTCATCGGCTTATGTTGAAACAAAGCCGGATTCGCGTGCGTGTCGCGGTTCACAGCCCGTTAACGGGCGAAAAACGCCTCCAGAAGCTGCTCGGCCCGCCGGCGGGATTCGGAGATAGACGCCTCGATATCGCCATGGATAGAGC
>CAZFVT010000453.1:0-3171 GCA_964522355.1 uncultured Woeseiaceae bacterium
GAAATGAAGTCGAGCGGCGAAGACCCCGTTGCCCTCGCCAAAAAGCTGCGGCCGAAGTTTCAGCTCGCGCTGCTCGGCTGGATCAAGGGCGGTGAGGCCAGCGGTCATCTCAAGGTGCTCGGTGACGTTTCTGCGGAGCTCGAGAAAGCATCGACCCGCGAGGATGCACGCCAGCTCTGGTGGGTTGCCGGTGGGGTGCTCGAGTCACTGCAGAACGGCGGTCTGGAAACCTCGGTTGCGCTAAAGCGGCTGCTTGGCCAGGTCGACAGGCAGATGAAGCGCCTGATCGATGAAGGCCTCGACGCCTTCGACAATCATCCGATTACGGACCTGCTGAATAACCTCCTTTACTACGTCGCCCGTGCGACCAACGCCGGGCCTCGAATCAGCGAGATTCGCGCCGCCTTCAATCTGTCCGAGCTGCTGCCGGGCGACGAGCAGGTCGAGCATGCCCGCGAGGCGCTGGCGGCGCCCAGCGTCAAGCTCATGCAGACCGTTGCCAGCGCCATCAAGGAAGATCTCGGCCGCGTGAAGGACGTGCTGGATATTTATGTCCGCACGGGGATGAAGCAATCATCGGAACTGGTTCCGCAGCTCGATCTGCTGAAAAAAATCAGCGACACGCTGGGCGTCCTGGGCCTTGGCGCATTGCGCGGTGATGTGGACGCCGAGATCGTTCGCCTGAAGGACGTCGTCGCGCGCGATGGCACGAATGAGCAGACAATTCTCGAAATCGCGGCAACCCTGCTGCGGGTCGAAGATCGCCTCGACCAGCACCTCACCCAGCTGATCGTCCCGCGCGACAACGACCCGGACGGCGAGGGCGATCCAGCGGCTGATGACGATGGTGATTTCAAGCAGGTTACTGAAGCCGTCATGCGCGAGAGCATCATCAACCTCGCGCGGATCAAGGAGACCTTCAGTCAGTCGATCACTGACAAGGGCGATTCCTCCGGCATCGACAGCGTGCCTTCGCTGTTGCGTGGCATCAAGGCCGGCCTGCTGATGCTCAACAAGACCCGCGCCATGGACATCGTGGAGCGGGTCGGAGAACTCTTCGTCCTGTCGCTCAAGGGGCAGGGACCCTCGCAGCTGACGCAAAGGGAAGTCGATCGGCTTGCCGATGCCATCGTAAGCATCGAGTACTACATGGAAACGGTGCGCGCCGGTCGCAAGGAGCCTTTCTACATGCTCGACAACGCCGAGGCCTGTCTCGGCGTGCTCGATGAAGCTGCGACGCGACTGCGTGGTGAGCTTGCGGTCGTGGGCGACACGCCGAGCAATGACCCGGCCTACGCCGCGACCGTTGTCGCGACGCCGGACATGGCGGAAACGGTGGCGGCGAGCAAACCGCTGCAGGCTTCCGACGTGCTGTCGTCGCCCGTTGTTGCGAGCGATGCCGAGCACCTGGACCCGGAGCTTCTCGAGCTTTTCATCGAAGAGGCCAAAGAAGAGATCGCCAGCATTCAGCGCAACCTGCCTGCCTGGGCGGATGCGCCGGACGACATGGAAACGCTGATTACGGTCAGGCGTTCGTTTCACACGCTGAAGGGCAGCGGCCGGATGGTGGGTGCCGAGCGCATTGGCGAGTACTGCTGGAGCATTGAGAACCTGCTCAACAAGCTGATTAACCGAACGCTCATGCGCACACCGCCCATGGTCAGCTTTATCGTCGACGCGTCGGCGCTTGTCCCGGAGCTTGTCGAGCAGCTGGAGGTTGGCGCCGAGCCCAAGTCGGATGTCGCACTGTATATGGCTCGCGCCAACGCATTCGCCGACGGGGACCCGGACGCCTCGGTGCTGACGCTCGCCGTTGACAGCCGAGAGATCCCGGCTGCCGAAGACGACGGTCTGGAGATGGATCCCGTCCTGCTCGATATCTTCTCCAAGGAAACGGCCGGGCATCTGCAGATTCTTCGCGACTTTACGGCGGCAGCCGATGCTCACGAGCCGCCTTACAGCGTGACCGACAAGCTGCACCGTGCCTGCCATACACTTCACGGCAGTGCGAATATGGCTAACGTCGAGCGCGGTGTTGCCGTTGCCGGTGCGCTGAATCGCTTCATTCGCAGGCTCTACGACCACGACAGCGGCGTAACGTCGGACGGCATCCGGGCTCTGACCAAGGCTGCCGATGCCATCGACGCCATCGTTAGCGACATCAACCAGCCGGACCGCGATCGACAGGACTACAGCGGGCTGATCGACGAACTGAATCAGCTGGCGAACGATGTCGAAATCTCCGCCCCTGCCGATGGCGCCGACAGCTCGGATGCTCAGCCGGTTGCTGACAGTGCCGAGCCGGAAGACGACAGTCAGTACGATGCCGAGATCGCGGCGATTTTCTCCGAGGAGGCCGCAGAGCTGCTGGAGGCCGCTGACCTGGCGCTGACGGAATGGAGCCGCAATCCGGGCTCCCGCGAGCACCTCGACGAACTCAAACGACATCTGCACACGCTCAAGGGCGGCGCGCGGATGGCTGGCATAATGCCGATGGGCAACCTGAGTCATGAGCTGGAGACGCTGATTATTGGCGTCGATGACGGCCGGATTGAGTCCGACGATTCCCTGAGCGAGTTGATGCAATCAAGCATCGACGAGCTGCATCGAATGCGAGACGTGGTGATCGCCGGCAAGCGCGTTTCGACGGCCACCGAACTCGAAACCCGGATTCGGGCGCACAGTTCGGGCCAGCCGGAAACGCCGGTATCGGTCGTCCGCCCCGATGAGGCAGAGAAACCCGACGCGTCGAGCGACGATTCGGTGTCTGTCGAGTTCTCCGTCGAGCCCGAGGAAGCGGTCAGCATGGTCATCCTGGACTCGCTTGGCGAGGGCGATGAAGGAGGGTCTGACGACGCGGCCAACAATCGCAGCGCTGCCGACGAAACTCCCGACGAGGTTGAGCCCGACTTGCCGAGCTCGCCCGAGGTGCCCGAAGCGATTGAAGCTGCCGATGTTTCGGCACCTGAGGAGATCGAAGAACCGAAAGAGGCGACCGCCTACCTCAAACCCGACGAGCGGCTGCTGTCCGACGCTGAGGAGGACTCGGCCGAGCTGCCGGACGCTGGCGCCGAGGTTGAACAGCCGGCTCCGGATGCTGGCACGCCCGACGAGGTGGTCATTCCGCCCGCCGCCGTCGCGCCGGCGCAACCGCCACGGCAGACCTCTGAT
>CAZFVT010000454.1:0-3158 GCA_964522355.1 uncultured Woeseiaceae bacterium
TTGCGAGTATGACGCGATTGCGTTCGCCACCGGACAGCGCCTTCACTGGCGTCATTGACCGCTCGGCATCGAACAGGAAGCCCTTGAGGTAGCCGACCACGTGGCGGTCTTTTCCATTGAGAGTGATGTAGGTTTTGCCTTCACCTACGTTCTCCGCGACGGACTTCTCACCGTCGAGCTTTTCGCGAAGCTGGTCGAAATAGCCGATCTCGAGGTTCGTGCCCAGTTTCACGGTGCCGGTCGTGGGCTCGAGCTCTCCGAGCAATAGCCGCAGCAAGGTGGTCTTTCCGACGCCGTTGTTGCCAAGGATACCGACGCGGTCACCGCGCATAATCGTGGTGGAGAAGCCATCAATGAGGCGCTCGCCATCGTCATAGGCGTAGGACAGGTTTCGGGCGCGGATTACCTTGCGCCCGGATTGGTCGGCTTCTTCGATGTGTATCCGGGCGCGGGATTCCGGCGAAATGCGCTGCGCGCGCTCCTCACGCATCTTCTCAAGGTTACGGACGCGACCTTCGTTGCGGGTGCGCCTGGCCTTGATGCCCTGTCGAATCCAGGCCTCTTCCTGGGCCAGCTTTTTGTCGAACAGCGCGTTTTCCGTGGACTCATCTTCCAGCGCTTTCGCCTTCCGCCGTTGATAGTTGCTGAAGCTGCCAGGCCAGCTGGTCAGGCGGCCGCGGTCGATCTCCACAATCCGGGTGGCCAGTCGTTCCAGGAACGCCCGGTCGTGGGTGATGAACAGGACGGTCCCCGGATAACCATAAACGACGTTCTCAAGCCACCTGATCGTGGCGATGTCGAGATGGTTTGTTGGCTCATCAAGCAGCAGCAAATCCGGCCGCTGCACGAGTGCACGAGCCAGCGCAACGCGGCGCCGCCAGCCGCCCGACAGTTCGTCCAGGCGCTTGTCTTCGGGCAGGCTGAGCTCGCTGATGGTCTGGTCAACCCGCTGCTCAAGGTTCCAGCCTCCGTGTGCGTCAATACGGCGATGCAATGCCTCGAGCTCGCGCATGCCCTCATCGTCGAGCGTTCCTGCCGACAGGGTTTCGTGCTGGCGCAGCAGTGCTTCTATATCCGCCAGCCCTGAGCGCACATAGTCCCTTACCGGTGTGCTGACCGCTTCCGGCAAAGCCTGGGTCAGTTCGCTGACGACCAGGTGCTCTGACCGGACGATGTCTCCCGAGTCCGGCTCGTACATCCCGGTGATCAAACGGAAGGTGCTCGACTTTCCGGCTCCGTTTCTGCCGATCAGGCAAACGCGCTCGCCCGCCTCCAGCGAGAGGTCGGCGTCGACCAGTATGCGCTGGTCGCCGAAACCAAAGGAAAGTTGTTCGAAGCGTAGCAGCGACATTGGACAGGTTACGGACGCGAAACGCGAGAAGGATACACGCTCGACGCGTTGCGATGGGCGGTCATTCGCCGTAATGTCCCACGCAGACAGGCAACGGGTCACAGGCGCAGCCATGAACGAGAACCGACTGATCGACATCGAGAGCAAACTCGCCCACCAGGAGATGCTGCTTGAGCAACTGAATGCGGTGATAACCGACCAGCAGGCGCGTATCGACGGGTTGAATGAACGCTGCGATTCATTACTTGCCCGCATTCGCTCCATCGGCGAGGGTGGCGGCGCCGCCTCGGGCTCCCCGGACGAAGAGCGACCGCCCCACTACTGAGCAGAGGCTGCATGTCCCGATCCGATTCACCCGAGCCTTCCTGGGCCGCGGCAGTATGGGCGGTTTCGTTCCTGGCCGTGCTCATCTGGTCCGGCATCACGCCGCACGATCGGATGACCTGGGCACTCGAGGTGTCGCCTGCCGTCATCGGCGCGGTGGTCCTTGTTGCTACGCGGCGCTCCTTTCCGCTGACGCCCATGGTCTACGTGCTGATCCTCGCGCACTGCATCATCCTGATGGTTGGCGGGCGCTACACCTACGCGCTCGTTCCCGCCGGTGAATGGCTGCAGGAATGGGTCGGCGGCGACCGAAACAACTACGACAAGCTTGGGCATCTCGCACAGGGCCTCGTGCCTGCGATGATCGCTCGGGAGATCCTGATCAGAAAACGGCTGGTCGCCGACGCGCGCTGGCGAAACTTCTTTATCGTGTGTTTTTGCCTCGCCTTCAGCGCCTTCTACGAGCTTATCGAGTGGTGGGTTGCGTTGTTATCGGACGAAGCGGCCGACGCGTTCCTCGGCACCCAGGGCTATGTCTGGGATACGCAGTCCGACATGCTCTGGGCGCTGTCGGGCGCGATCCTGGCGCTGCTTTCCCTGGGTCATTGGCACGATCGGCAGCTCGAGGCCCGCGGCTTTGTCAGTGCAGGTGCACGGCGTGACTGAGAACAGACGGGTCGCCTTTCTGACGATGCAGGACACGGCCGGCTGGTCGATCGATGCCGATTTGGCTTTTGAGCCGCTGGCCGAGCTCGGCTGGCATGCCGAGTGGCTGCCGTGGCAGCAACCGGGCGTCGACTGGGCGCAGTTCGACGCGGTCTATACAGCGGCGACCTGGGACTACCCGGAGCTGCCGCAGCAGTTTCTCGAGGTTTTGGAGGCCATCGACCGGTCATCGGCCTTGCTGGTTAATCCGCTCGAGCTGGCCCGCTGGAACATTCCCAAGACCTATCTTCGCGATCTTGACCAGGCTGGCGTGCGCATCGTGCCGAGTTCGTTCCACGACCGATACTCCGACGACGTCCTGCTGCCTGCGTTTGATCGATTCGTCAGCGAGCAGATCATCGTCAAGCCGGTCATCGGGGCGAACGCTCAGGATACGTTTCTCCTGTCGAAAGACGACTTCGAAGACCGCCTGGAGCAGCTGAGGCGTACATTTGCCGAACGGCCGTTCATCGTTCAGCCCTATCTCTCGAACGTTGCGGAAGAGGGAGAGTACTCGCTGTTCTGGATTGGTGATGCCTTCAGCCACGCCATCCTGAAGGTGCCGAAGCAATCCGATTTTCGCGTGCAGGAAGAGCATGGCGCCTCAATCCTCGCGACCGAGCTCACCGGGGAGCTTCTGGAGTCGGCGCATCGCGCGCTGTCCGTAGTGCCCGGCGATCCGCTGTATGCCCGCTGCGATTTCGTGCGTAACGCCGACGGTACGCGTTGCGTCATGGAGCGCGAACTGATCGAACCGTCGCTGTATCTGCGTATGCAC
>CAZFVT010000455.1:0-3149 GCA_964522355.1 uncultured Woeseiaceae bacterium
TGCAGGCCGCGGGCGTGCCCTGTGCCCGGCATCAGCTGGCCGGCAGCGCTGACGCCGCACGCCGGTTTGCTGGCGAGGTTGGTTTCCCGCTGGTGGTCAAACCCCCGGCCGGGGCGGGCAGCAAGGGCACCTATCGCCTCGATAGCGGCGACGATCTCGAGGCCTACCTGGCGGCCCACCCGCATTCTCAAGAGCACCTGTCACTCTATGAAGAGTTCGTGCAGGGCGACGAACACAGCTTCGACAGCGTGATGATCGACGGCAAGGTGGTCTGGCATTCCATCTCCCGCTACCAGCCCGCGCCGCTGGTCGTGCTCGAGAACCCCTGGATTCAATGGTGCGTCATCCTGCCGAGAGACATCAGCGGTCCGGAATACGATCCGATTCGCCGCGCTGCAGAGGATGCGCTGCACGCGCTCGGGCTCGATTTCGGCTTGAGCCACATGGAGTGGTTCCGTCTCGGCAACCAGCGCATTGCGATCTCCGAGGTCGGTGCCCGGCCCCCGGGCGAGCAGCTGAATGCCATGCTGGGCTACTCGCACGACATCAGCTTTTTCGATGCCTGGCCGCGGCTGATGGTCACCGGCGAGTTCGACGTGCCGGAGCGCCTCTATGCGTCGGGCACGGCTTATCTGCGCGGCCAGGGGCAGGGCACGGTTCGTGCGGTCCACGGACTCGACGAGATCCAGGCGCGCTACGGCGACCTGGTGGTTGAGGCGAAGCTGCCGAAGCCCGGGCGACCGGCGAACGACAGCTATGAGGGCGAGGGCAACATCATCATTCGCCATCCCGAAACCGAGGTTGTCGAGAAGGCGCTGGCCGACATCATCTCAACGGTCCGGGTTGAGATTCGATGAACGCCGCACCTGTCCGAGTGCTGCTTGGGCCGCAGAATCCGGTTCGCAATATCGCGACCGGACTCAACGATACCGGTATCCCGGCCGGCGACATCGCCGTCATATCCGCGGGCTGGCAGGAGGCGGAGAACGACATCGATGACATCCGCGCGGTGGCCGGTCGATCGCTGGTGGATCTCGAACTGTATCGCCGAACCGAGGATGTCTTCGCGCAGGACGAGGCGTTGCTTGCTCAATACCGCGACCGGCAGAACCGACTGAAGGAACTTCAGCGCCTGTATCGCACCCGGCTGCGGCCGCTGTCGCTCGCTGCCCGACAGATGCTCCGCTACGACGGTGATCCGCAGATCGCGGCCGCAGAGCGGCGTCATGCGATCGCGCAGCTTCGAGCCCTCGACCGCCACCATCTGAATGGCAGCGAGTCCCTCAACCAGGCGTTTCACGCGGAATTCGATCCGTTCACGCATGATTCCCTGACGGCACACGTCCGCGAGATTCGCGACATCCTGTCTGCCTGCAGCGGCGTTCTGATCACCGGCGGTAACGTCGCCATCATCATCAATCGCCTGCGACTTTTCGGCCTTGCTGAGCTTCTGTCCGGCATTCCGGTGGTTGCCTGGTCGGCCGGTGCGATGGCGCTGGCGGAGCGCATCGTCCTGTTTCACGACCGGCTGCCGCAGGGGCGCCGCGATCCTGAGATTCTCGGTGCCGGGCTGGGCCTGGTGCCTGGCTACATCGTGATGCCCGATCCTGGTAATCGGCTGCGCTTCGAATACCGAACGCGGCAAAAGCTGAGAGCGCGCCGCTTTGCGCCGGATATCTGCGCCACGCTCGACAACGAGTCGCTGCTGGTCATCGCTGATGGCAGGCGGGTGCGCGCAGACAGCGTCCGTCGCCTGAATCGAGAAGGCCGGCACGATTGGCTACACGCGTCATGAAGCCAGAGCTCCGGAAATTGTTTGCGGGAGGGGCGCCGGATCCAGAGGCGGTTGACGCCTTTGTCGCAGAGACCCGTTTCCCCCTGGTCGGCGAGAAAGACATCACCTTTGTCTACCGCGGCGATGCTGACGAGGTTTATCTGCGCTGCTGGATTTCGGGACTGGATACGGCCCAGCCCTTCCAGCGTATGGACGACAGCGACCTCTGGATTACGACCATTGACCTGCCGCAGGGCTCGCGCATCGAATACAAGTTCGAAGTCGTTGAGGGCGAAACGCGAAACCTGATCCTCGATCCGCTGAACGACGTGCTGGCGGAAGATCCCTTTGGCGCCAACTCCGTGTGTCAGGCCTTTGGCTATGAGCGGCCGGCGTGGACCTTCGAAAGCGATGCGTCACGGAAGGGCACGCTTGAACATCATCGCATCGGCAGCGCGGCGTTCGGCGAAGACCGGGATATTGGCCTCTACCTGCCGCCGCGTTTTCGCCGCAATCGCAGCTACCCGCTGCTCGTCGTTCACGACGGTTTCGACTACGTTAACTACGCGTCGCTGAAGACGGTGCTGGACAACCTGATTACGGCGCTCGAGATTCCGCCATTGATCGTGGCACTCACGCAGTCGCCGGACCGCCTGATCGAGTACGCGGGTGACGATCGGCACGCCGCGTTTATCGCTGAGGATCTGCTGCCCTTTGTGACTGATCGCTATCCGCTGATCGACGAGGCACACAGCCGTTGCCTGATGGGCGCCAGTTTCGGCGGCGTGGCCTCGCTGCACGCGGCTTGGCGCTATTCATCCATTTTTGGCAACCTGTTGCTGCAGTCCGGCTCGTTTGCCTTCAGTGACCTGGGTCGGCACCAGCGCGGCGAAGTGTTCGACCCGGTCGTACGGTTCATGAACGCGTTTCGCGAGAATCCGGGCCAGCCCGCCGAGCGCATCTATATGAGCTGCGGGATCTACGAATCGCTGATCTACGAGAACCGATCGCTGGTTCCGCGGCTGCAGGACCAGGGCGTCGAAGTGCGCTTCGAGGAGGCTCGCGACGCGCACAACTGGGAAAACTGGCGCGATCGCCTGCAAAGCGGGTTATCGTGGCTATATCCCGGGCCGCAGTGGATGGTCTACGAATAACAAGAAAACCGCGATCACGCGGTACGAGAGGACGCACACCATGGCTACACGAACCCGTCACATCGGCCTGTCCCTGGGCGCCGATATCTGCTGGCCTATCTGTTATGAAGAGCTCTTCAGGAAACTGGACCTGTCGATCGACCTCGGCGATGGTGCTCAGCGCTTCGAGGTAGAGCGGGTTCGCATCGAGCCGTTCGATCTCCGCCAGCCGGTGAAGTACG
>CAZFVT010000456.1:0-3147 GCA_964522355.1 uncultured Woeseiaceae bacterium
TGGACACGGTTGTGTACGAAGTACACCTGGCCGCCGCGCTTGATCTCGCGCAGACAGGCTTCCCTGACGACGCTGTCGTTCCACTGGGCGACGAACGTCTTGACCGCCAGTCGCTCCGCCGGCGGCGTCGTAATCAATGACATTTCGCGCAGGCCGCCGAGTGCCAGGTTCAGGGTACGCGGTATTGGCGTCGCCGTTAGCGTCAGAACGTCGACTTCGCTCTTCAGCGCTTTGAGCGCCTCTTTGTGGCGGACGCCGAAGCGATGCTCTTCGTCAATGATGACCAGGCCGAGATCCTCGATGTCGCGTACGTGCTGCAGCAGTCGGTGCGTACCAACGACAATATCCACGTTGCCGGACTTCAGCCCCGCAACAACGCCGTCAACCTCCTTGCGTGATCGAAAACGTGACAGGACTTCAACCTGTACCGGCCAGTCCGCGAACCGGTCCTTGAAGGTCTGCCCGTGCTGCTGGGCAAGCAGGGTCGTCGGCACCAGCAGCACCACCTGCTTGCCGGCGTGCACCGCCGCGAAAGCAGCGCGGAGCGCAACCTCGGTTTTACCGAAGCCCACGTCGCCACAGACGATGCGATCCATGGGGCGGTCTGACGCCAGGTCCTCGAGCACGTCGTCGATTGCCTGCTGCTGGTCCTCGGTGGCCTCGAAGGGAAAGCCGCTCTCGAAGGCGCGGTAGTCACTTTCGGGCCACTTGAGCCGGCGTCCCGGGCGTGCGGCGCGCCGCGCGTAGATATCGAGCAACTCGGCGGCGACGTCGCGAATCCTGGCGATGGCGCGCTTGCGCGCTTTTGCCCACTGGTCGCTGCCAAGCCGGTGCAACGGTGCGTTCTCGGGCGATGCGCCGGTGTAGCGCGAAATCAGGTCGAGCGACTGTACGGGTACGTAGAGCTTGTCGCTGTCGGCATACTCCAGCATCAGGAACTCAGAGGAGATACCGCCGGGTTCCAGGGTAACCAATCCCTGGTAACGCCCCACGCCGAAGGACTCGTGAACGACCGGTGAGCCAATCTCGAGGTCGTTGAGCTGCTTGATGATGGATTCCGGATCCCGCTCGCTGCGGCGCAGTCGGCGGCGCTGCTTCGGTCGGTCGCCGAACAGCTGATGTTCGGAGATGATGGCTAGGCGACTCTCGAGCAGGAGCACTCCATCTTCCAGCGGTGCGACAGCAACACCAATTCTGCTGCTGCCCTCAACAAACGCCTGCCAGCTTTCATAGCGATCGAGATCGAGGCCGCGGCCGCGCAGGAACTCGAGGACGCTTTCGCGGCGCCCGGGCGAGTCGGCGGTAAACAGGACCCTGCCGTCGAACTCGTCAAGAAAGGCGAGCAGGGCAGCCGATGCATCCTCATAGCGCGACTCGATGCGCAGTGCCGGTGGTTTGCGGGTCGCGACGTTCAGGGTGTCACGAGACTCGGGCTGGCTATGATTGCTCCAGCTGATGCGACGGAAGCCGGTGAGCTTGGTGCCGAGCGTCTCGGGGTGATGGAAGGTCTCAGCCGGGTTCAATATCGGCCGCTCGGCGTCGATGTTGCAGAGCTCATAACGCTCTTCGACTTCGCTCCAGGCTGACTCAAGCAGCTCTTCCAGTGCCGTTGGCACGACCATGAGGCTGCCGTTCGGGCAATAGTCGAGGAAGCCGGCCGAGTGCTCGAAGAACAACGGCAGGTAATACTCGATGCCGCCGTGGGCGATGCCATCGGATACCTCGCGATAGACGCGAGACCTGGACGGCTGGCCTTCGAAACGTTCCCGATAGCGGTCACGGAAGCCGCGAATGCTTTCCGCGTCCAGCGGGACCTCGCTCGCCGGCAGCACGGCCACTTCGTCGACGCGTCCGGCGGACACCTGGGTCTGTGAATCGAAGTACCGCAGGGAATCGATTTCATCATCGAACAGGTCGATGCGGATTGGCGCATCCGAGCCCATCGGGAATACGTCGAACAGCGCCCCTCGAATGGCGAACTCGCCGTGCTCGCTGACCTCCGGGACGCGATAGTATCCGGCCGCCGTCAGGGCCGCGATGAAGGCATCGCGATCGAGCTGATCACCAACCTTAAGGCGCAGCGTGCGAGCACCGACGTAGTCTTTGGGAGGCAGCCGCTGGAGCAGCGATGCCGCCGTCAGTACGACGATGCCGGACGACATGGATGGCAGTTGCCCGAGAACGCTCAGACGCTGGGAGATGATGTCCTGGTGTGGCGAGAAGGCGTCATAGGGCAACGTTTCCCACTCGACGAAGTGTCGGACATCCAGGCTGTCGCCGGCGAAATAGCGGAGTTCGGCTTCGAGCTGATCTGCCTCACGAGGATCGTGGGTCAGGACGACCACCAGCTTGCCCGTGTCGCGCGCAAGCTCCACCAGCGCCAGGGCGGCACTGGCACCAATAAGCTGGCCAAGCGAGGCAACTTTCGCGCCTCGTTCGGGCGAAATCAGGAGTGAAGTGGGTGGCACGGCCGGGAACGTCGAACAAGCGGGCCGGGATTATCGCATACTCCCCGCCGCCATTCTCAAGGCGGGCGGCGATTTCAGGCAGAGGCTAAGGCGGCGCGGCGGCAGCAGGCGGCCGCGCGGCTGCAGATCGCCCGTTAGCTGCCTTTGGCGACAGCGTGAATGACGCGATCGTGCTCGAAGTAAACGACAAATCCGCTGTAGTGCCAGCGTGAAATCGGCGGCTCGCCAACGGCATCTTCGCGAGACTGCGGCTCGCCAAACTCCGCCTGAACGCGTTCAGTGGTCATGCCGCGGGTTGGCTTGCCCGGCTGTTCGAAGCGGCTGGCGTTGTCCATGCCCTGCATGTTGAGGGAATCGCCCTGCGCATGGGCGAATCCGGCGCAAAGGCAAGCGATGAGCGAAAGCACTATCTTTTTCGACATTTCAAGAATCTCCCAAGCGTTGCGGCGCACTATAGCATCAGGATCCGAACCCAAGAATGTGGCTCCTGCCGCATTACACCGCATCTGCAGGCAGTATCCCTGCTCACAGCACCGTTGGGTGTGATCCGGGTCACAACGCTTACGGCCCCGCAAGCCGGTGCAAACAGGGTGGATATGGTTTAATTCGCCGGATGATCAGCGCCACCGAACTCTTCGTCGGTCTTCGATACCTGCGCGCCAAACGGTGAACGCGGTTC
>CAZFVT010000457.1:0-3147 GCA_964522355.1 uncultured Woeseiaceae bacterium
CGACGTCGTCTCGGCCGTGAACGTGCCGCTAGCCGCTTTGAACAGGTAGTCCACCGTCCAGCCGGACAGCACGGTGTAGTAGGACAGGATGATGAAAGCGCAAAAAATGCCGAGGTTGCCAATGAAACCCCAGCCGCTGCCACGATTGGCCTCACGGGCGACGTTGATCACGCTTTGTGAGGCGCTGGCACCGCCGCGGCGGCCCATGGCCAATTCGGTGATCAGGAGCGGCAGACCGATGCC
Organism: uncultured Woeseiaceae bacterium; assembly: GCA_964522355.1. Lineage (GTDB taxonomy): Bacteria > Pseudomonadota > Gammaproteobacteria > Steroidobacterales > Woeseiaceae > JBFGFX01. The sequence continues at coordinate 244 of CAZFVT010000457.1, forward strand.
CAGGGCACAGGCCAGGTAAAGGATCAGGAAGGCACTGCCGCCGTTTTCACCGAGTTGATAGGGAAATCGCCAGATGTTTCCCATACCGACCGCGAAACCCACCGCGGCCAGCAAAAAGCCCAGTCTTGACGACCATTGTTCTCCCGAACCCGAACCAGCGGCCATGGCCACCCCTTTTTATTCTTCGAAAATCGCGACGTATTCTCGCACATTCGTCGAAGATCGTCGGCATGTTCGGCCCAGATAGCGAGACATCGCGGCCTCTCGCGACTGGCATCTGCGATCGGCAGGACTAGAATCAGTGGACGAACCAGAACAACAGGCATCACCATGAAACGACTTCTTCTCGCCGCGGTATTCGCCGGCAGCACCCTCGCCCAGGCCGACACGCTGATTCACGCCGGGCGGCTTATCGACGGAACCTCAAACCGGGCGTTCACCGAACGCACGATCCGGGTGGACGGTGACACCATCGTTGCTATCGAAGACGGCTACGTTGCTGCGGGCAGCGGTGATGAAGTCATCGATCTGTCGGACCGGACGGTGCTTCCGGGCCTGATGGATATGCACGTACACATTTCGAGCGAATACAGCGCGAACTCGCGGTTGAATCAGTTCACCAAGAACGAGGCGGACCTGGCGCTCGATGGCGCCCTTTACGCACGACGCACACTTGAGGCCGGATTTACGGTGGTGCGAAACCTTGGCGACCGAATGAATGAGACCATCGCGCTCCGGGATGCCATCAACGCCGGCAAGGTGCCGGGCCCGCGCATTTTCACCGCCGGCCGCAGCATCGCCACCACAGGCGGCCATGCAGACCCCACCAACGGCTGGGCACGAAACATCGCGGGCGACCCGGGCCCGATGATCGGCGTCGTCAACAGTCCGGACGATGCCAAGAAAGCGGTCCGACAGCGCTACAAGGACGGCGCGGACGTCATCAAGATCACCGCAACCGGTGGCGTCCTGAGCGTTGCCAAGAGCGGCCAGAACCCGCAGTTCACGCACGACGAACTCGTCAACCTGATCGAGATCGCCAATGACTACGGCTTCAAGGTGGCCGCCCACGCACATGGCACCGAGGGCATGAAGCGGGCCGTGATTGCCGGAATCGCGTCCGTCGAACACGGCACTTACATGGACCGCGAGGTGATGGAGCTGATGAAGGAACGCGGCACCTACTACGTACCGACGATCCTGGCCGGCAACTGGGTGGCGGAGAAGGCGAAGATCGACGGCTTCTTCCCGGCTCTCGTTCGACCGAAAGCCGCGCAGATCGGCCCGCTGATCCTGCAGACCTTCGCCGCCGCTTACGAGTTTGGCGTGCCCATCGTCTTCGGCACCGATACCGGCGTTTCGGCGCACGGCGACAACGCCCAGGAATTTGCGCTGATGGTGAAAGGCGGCATGCCCGAGATGGAAGCGATTCAGTCCGCGACGATTGTTGCAGCAAGGTTCATGGATATCGATGACACCCACGGCAGCATCGAGGCCGGCAAGCAGGCAGACATCATTGCCGTGCCCGGTAACCCGCTGGATGACATCACCGCGATGGAGCGGGTCAGCTTTGTCATGAAGGGCGGCACTGTCTACAAGGATTGAGCCGACGAGCAAAACAAGCGATTTTCGTCCGGCAACAGGTTCGCGACTCGTCTCGAGCCTGCTGCTTTGCCTGTCGCTGACCGCCTGCGTACCGGGCGGACTCATTATGCCTGCGCCGGTTCCTCACTATGACCGACCGGCCATCACCGGTACGCTGTTAAGAGACGGTGACCCGGTTCCCGGCCGAACCCTGAAGGCGTTCGCTATTGAGGATCGCGCACCGGACAACTGCCGGCGTAACGGCATCACCGCGAGTACCGATGAGCAAGGGCGATTCGAGCTGGGGTCCGATCGGGACCTGATTACCGCGTGGTGGGGTCAGGGTGGTTACAACGGGGTCGCGCTTTGCCTGCTCGACGCCCGCGAAGAATCCTTATGGCGTACATTCCTCACGCGCGATTTGAAACCACCATTCCTGCCGGCGCACATCGTACTGCGCTGCGTTGTCGATCACGAAGACAAGCTGACCTGCGTGCGGGATTTTAAGGCTGAAGAGCACCTCGAGGCGGACGCCGCTTAGCTGTTGGCATATTCCAGCGCCGCGCGCGCCAGCAGGCGCGTCGAATCTAGGGTCGGCAACGCCGTTTCCACGCCGTCCATCAGGATCGGGATTTCGGTGCAGCCCATCACGACCGCATCGCAGCCGCGCTCGCCAAGGCGCGCGAAGATGCTGTTGAACGTCGCCCGATCCTCGTCGTTGAAGGTGCCTTTGACGAGACGATCAAAGATGATCGTATTCATGATCTCGCGGTCGTCGTCGGACGGGACCTCAACGCCAATCCCGCTGTCTTCGAACGCCGCCGAATAGACCGGCCCACCAGTCAGAAAGGCCGTGCCGGTCACGCCTACTTTCGCATAGCCTCTGGCCTTCGCTGCCACGGCCACGACCTCCGCGATATGCAGCCAGGGAATGGGTGAGGCCTCCACCGCTTCCGCATAGGCCTGATGGAAGGTGTTGTCGGGGCAGATCGCGAACTCGGCGCCAACGTCGGCCAGCTTGGTGGCTGAGCGGGCCATCATGTAGGCCACATCGTCCCAGTCGCCGCGCTCGATGCGCGCCATATAGTCGCCCAACGCGAAGGTGTGCATGCTGACCTCAGGATGCATGTGCTCGCCCATGCTTGCCTCGGCCTCTGTGCAAATCGTGCGATAACAGAGCGCAGCCCCTTCGGCGCTGCCGCCGACGATGCCGATGTGTTTTGCCATTTGCGAAAACCCCTAGCGAACCGGTCGCGCGTGCGCCGAGCCGCGGAACACGGCGTTCATGAAGATCACGTTAAGTCCGTCGAAGAAGGCGCG
>CAZFVT010000458.1:0-3144 GCA_964522355.1 uncultured Woeseiaceae bacterium
CGTCACTGACGTAGCGCTCGCCGTCGACAGTGATCCCTCCCTCCAGCACCCAGGCTTTCAGCCGGCTCCTGGAAAATTGGGGAAACATCCGCGCCAGTGCCTGGTCCAAACGCAGGCCGGCAAGCTCGGTGGGGGCTTCTTTTTCGAGCGTCGAATCGCTCATTGCTGCCGTCCTGAATCCTCTCCGCGCGGGCCGCGACATGAGGCCCGATGGCCGGCAAGTTTACGGTATACTCCGCCGTTTTTCGGCCCGAACGAGCGAATCGCTGTCGAAACGCGGTTCGCAAGACCCTGAACGTTATGCAGTTATTCAACCAAAGCCTGCTACGAAGACTGTGCCTGCCACTGCTGGCCGCGGCACTGATCGCCGGCTGCGCGGGAAATGACGAGTCCGCCGAAGACGCGTTCATCAGCGATATCGCTGAGGCCTATGAAACGGCGCAGCGCGCTGTGCGCAACGGTAACTACCGTCGCGGCATCCAGATTTTTGAAGCCCTGCAGGCCCGCTTCCCGTTCAGCGACTTCGCCAAGCAAATCCAGCTTGAGCTGCTCTGGGCGTATTACAAGAATGGCGCTCGCGAACAGGCCGTCGACGTGGCGGATACCTTCATGCGCGAGAACCCGACGGACGACCGCATCGACTACGCGCTTTACATCAAGGGTCTCGCCTACTACGAACAGGGTGCAGGCATCCTGGAACGGATTTTCCGCAAGGACATGGCCAACCGGCCGCCGAAAGAGGCCGATGAGGCCTACTCGACCCTGCGCAGGCTGGTCGACCGCTACCCCGCCAGCGAGTACGCGCCGGACGCCGAGCAACGCATGGTCTACCTGAAGAACCGGCTGTCGAATTACGAAAACACCGTCGCCGATTTCTACTTCCGTCGCGGCGCCTACGTCGCGGCTCTAAACCGCGCCAAGGATTCGCTGGAGCGCTACAACGGCGCGCCGGGCAACAAGGACTCGCTCGACATCATGATCGCATCCTACGAAGAGCTGGGGATGACCGACCTGGCCGCCGACACCCGCCGGGTTCGCGAAACCAACTACCCGGACGGCGATTAGCCGACCACGGGTTCTTCCAGCGACCGATGCCGCCCGGCCTCACTCCGGGAAGGTGTACCTCGAGGTAATCGGATAGCGCCAGTCCCGGCCGAATGCCCGACTGCTGATGCGAATGCCGGGCGGCGCCTGGCGACGCTTGTATTCGTTGCGCTTGACCAGCTCCAGGATGCGGATCACCACGTCCCGGTCGTAGCCGCGCTCGACGATTTCCGCGACCGACAGGTCCTCCTCCATGAAGGCCGAGAGGATCGGATCCAGAATGTCGTAGGGAGGCAGCGAATCGGTGTCTTTCTGATTGGCCCTGAGCTCCGCCGATGGCTCCCGGGTGATCACGCGATCCGGGATCACCTCGCCGAGCGTATTGCGATACCGGGCAAGCCGATAGACCAGCGTTTTGGAGCAGTCCTTGAGCGGCGCGAAGCCACCTGCCATGTCACCGTAGAGCGTCGCGTAGCCCACGGCCATCTCGCTCTTGTTACCTGTGGTCAGCAGCATGCGCCCGGTCTTGTTGGAGATGCCCATCAGCAGGATGCATCGGCAGCGTGACTGGACGTTTTCTTCCGTGACGCCTTCCTGGTGGTCATCAAACACCGAATAGAGCTGTTTGACGACCGAATCGTAGATCGGTGCGATCGGCATGACGTCGTAGCGCGCGCCAAGCGCTCTTGCCTGGAGGGCGGCGTCTTCCTGGCTCATGTTGCTGGTGAACTTGAACGGCATCATGACGGCACGAACCTTGTCGGCGCCTATCGCATCGCAGGCTATGGCCAGGGTCAGCGCAGAGTCGACACCACCGGACAGGCCGAGTATGACGCCGGGAAAACCGTTCTTGTTAATGTAGTCGCGGGTGCCGCGAACCAGCGCAGAGTAAACGCTTGCCTCTTCGGAAACGTCCGGGGCCACCTCGCCGGGCTCCGGTACCACTCCCGCAGCATCGGCCTTGAGGTTTACCGCGATCAGCCCCTCGTCGAAGGCCGTCGCCCGCCTGCAGATCTCACCCTCGCGGTCCATGACGAAGGAACCACCGTCGAACACCAGCTCGTCCTGACCGCCAACCATGTTCAGATAGATCGCGGGGATGCCGACTTCGAGAACGCGGCTCCGCACAACGTCTTCGCGACGCTTCTGGCTGGTTCTGCCGTAGGGCGACCCGTTGATCGCTATCAGCACTTCGGCACCGGCCGCGCGAGCATCCGCCGCGGGCCGCGAACCCCAGACATCCTCGCAGATGTTCACGCCGAGCCGAATGCCGTTGAGTGAGAAGACCGCGGGCTCGGCGCCGGACTCGAAGTAGCGACGCTCGTCGAATACACCGTAGTTGGGCAGGAGCTGTTTGCGGTAGTGGGCAAGTTCGCGCCCGTCCTTCCAGACGGCCGCCGCGTTATAGATGTCGTCGCCGGCGTAATGGGGATAGCCGACCTGCACCGCGATGTCGCGAACCTCTGACCGGATGCGGTCGACCGAGCTTTCAACCCGGCGCCTCAGGCCGCTGTGAAACAGCAGGTCCTCCGGCGGGTATCCGGACAGAGCGAGTTCGGGAAACACGACGAGATCGGCACCCAGCTCATCTCGAGCGCGATCCGAGTACGCAATGATGCGATCGGTATTGCCGTGAATGTCGCCGACGACAAAGTCCAGTTGCGCCAGCGCAACGACGATTTGCTCAGTCATATCGATCGCTCGTCCGGTACTGCTGCCGGCGCGGCCGGCTCCAGGAGTTCGTTAGCCAAGCAGCTCCAGCATCTTGCTGCCGAGTTCAGCCGGTGACCGCACCGTCGCGACGCCGGCTTTTTCAAGGGCCTTGAATTTGTCTTCCGCAGTGCCCTTGCCGCCGGCGACGATGGCGCCCGCGTGACCCATGCGTTTACCGGGAGGGGCGGTAACACCCGCGATGTAGGCAACAACCGGCTTGGAGACGTTCGACTGGATGTACTCCGCAGCCGCTTCCTCGTCAGTGCCGCCGATCTCACCGACCATAACGATGCCATCGGTGGAGTCGTTATGGTCGGTGAGATCGGCGGCACTGCCGAGGAAGCGGCCATAACGATGCCATCGGTGGAGTCGTCAGCCTGGAACAGC
>CAZFVT010000459.1:0-232 GCA_964522355.1 uncultured Woeseiaceae bacterium
TCTTTTTCTTTGAGGCGCTCCCGGAACGCCGGGTATCGCCAGGCGCTCCAGCGAATGGCAATGGCAACCCCCAGCAGCAGAACGCGTAGCTTCATTACCTAGCCCTCGTGACCGGGGTCTTTGCGCTGCCGAAGAACACCGACAACGGCAACAACACCGCACACCACCATCATGGCAACGCCGCCTGCCATCCACAGGCAGAAGGCGCGCGGGTGATGGTCGCGGCCGTAGT
>CAZFVT010000459.1:242-3142 GCA_964522355.1 uncultured Woeseiaceae bacterium
ATCTCTTCCATAACGGCGTCTCCTTAATTGCTGCTGCCGCCAAGAACCCGGGCCGCCAGCCAGCCAACGATCAGGATGGCGACGATGAGTAACAGACTGTTTAGAAAAATGCTCCAGAACATGCTCGACGACTCCTTAGGTTCGCTCTATGCGCTCGCGGTACCGGCTAACCGCTGAGCCTCGACCCGATCACGATAGTCTGACGACCGGAAATAACCCTGCTGCGCGTTCGCGCCAGCGAACAGATTGCCGACGATGCCGACGGCCAGGGTGACGGCCAGCGTGATATAGGCATTCGGCAACTCGGGAACGCCCAGCGCGGCGGGCAGATCAGTGAACGACCAGGCCGAGTTGGCAATCCAGGCGGCGATAAGCGTGGCTATAGCAACCGGCGCGCTGCGCTTCCAGAACAGCCCGAACAGCACGACCCAGAAGACCGGCACCAGCCACGAGAACAACCAGTTCATCGCGGCAAGAATCGGCGGCAGGAAGGCCGCGACGGTCATGGCGATGGCCGCGAGGACGATGATGGATATCCGCATGACCCGGGCCATGTCTTTCTCACTGGCCTCTGGCCGATAAAGATTGCGATAGATATCGACGGTGAAGATCGTTGCCGGCGCCAGCGCCGTCATCGCAAAGGTCGACAGGATGGCCGCGAGGAACGAAGCCAGCAACAATGCCGCAAGCCACGGCGGCAGGTAGTTGACGAGCATGGTGGTGGCCGCGACTTTTGGACCTAGCTCGGCAAACTCCGGTATGGTTTTTGCGGTCAACCCGATGACGACGGCAAACACACCGAACATGCCGTTCAACGGCGCGGCGATCCACAGCGCTTTGCGTACCGTTGCCTCGCTCTGTGCCGACATGCAGGGCTGCATGAGCATCTGGTTGATGCTTTGGCTGAACACCACGGCCACCGTCGTGCCGAGCGCAAAGGAGAAAAAGATCTGGGGCGTACCGTAGATGCTCAGCATGTGGCTGGTATCGGCCGCGGTATAGAACTCGGCAACCGAACTGTAGTCGCCGCCGGGCAGCCGAAACGCGATGAAGACCGTCGCCAGCACGAGGCCGGCATACATGACGATGGCGTTGACCAGGTTGAGCCAGCCAACCTCTTTCATGCCGGCCAGCACGACGTAAAACACACCGAGAATACCGCCGACGATCGCGCCGTTACGGATCGACCAACCGGTCATGGACGACACGATGATGCCGATGCCCTGAGTCTCGATCGTGAGAATGCCAAAGATGACGCCGGCCATCGTGCAGGACACGAGCAGCCGGGTCGTTCGCCCGTAGAGCAGCTTCAGGATCTCCGGCACCGTGGTCAGGCCAAGTCGGCGAACCCAGAGCCCGGTCGTCAGGCACACGAGCACCAGCAGAACCACGTGCGAAATGCTGAACCAGACGGCGGAGGCGCCGAGAAACCACGAGATCTCGAAGATGCCGAGAATATGCGCCGTGCCCAGCACCGTAAGCGCAAGGGTGATTGCCACGACGGGCAGCGGCAGATGCCGCCCCGCAAGAGCAAAGTCTCCCTCCTGCGCCGCGTGACTTGCCTCGCGCTTCGCCAGCCACATGCCAACGCCAAGGATGATTGCCACTTCGTAGATGAGTACGGCGACCAGTATCCCGATGTTCATGCGTTCGCTTCCCCCGTTGCCCGCACTGTTATTGATGTATCGTTATACGGGGCAACTGTATCATAGATTGCGACACGCTGGCGCGGGCCGCGCTCAGTCAGCAACAGGCTGAGCGCCGGCGGACGGCGTATCATGGCTTGGCGCGAGTTAGCGCCGACGAGACTCGGGGAATACACATGAATCAAAAAGCCTTCCAGACCCTCACCGCATTGCTTGTCATGCTGCTTGGCAGCGCTACCAGCGCCGATGACGGCGACGGCGACTTCGTGCGCCTGGTAGCCGCACTCGACGAGCCGGAGTTCTACTGCCTCGACCTGGCGGGCTGGGTCCGAAATCTCCTGCTCGACGACCCGCTGCAGACCCACACCTGCAAAGGCCGCGGCGGCGAGGACCAGATGTTTCACTTCGCGGACGGGCAGTTGAAGGTCTCGCTTTACGATCGCTGCGTACAGGTTGCCGGCTCCAGCGGCACGACGCTGGCTGGATCGGCCGTGCTGGCGCGGCCCTGCTCCGACAACCCGCTGCAGAAACTCACACTTGAAGACGACGGCCGTATTCGGGTCACCGGTACGGACTTCTGCCTCGCCGCGGGCACAGATTCCACGGAAGCCTCGGGTCCCAGCCACATGTGGCGGACGCTGACGGTTGCTAGCTGTTCAGTCGGTGATGAGTCACTGTTGAAATGGCAGACGGGCATGTCGAACTGATCGCTGCCTACAGCGAGGCAAAGCCCGGGCCAAATGGCGCTCGGCGAATCGACGCCGGTCAGATCGCTGAAATTTCAATATCTTATCGATTATCGATAATATGAGCCGGTCCAGCCGCAAGGCTTGTTGAATACGGTTCACGCATGAGCATCAAGTTAATGATTCCGGGCGCCGCCCTCGCCCTACTCGCCCTGTCCGCCTGCGGGCAGTCCTCCAACTCCGGCGCTGCTGTAGCGGCAATGGCGGACGCCGAGCCTGCAGAGCAGCCAGGCCGGCGCTGGATTTCCGACAAGAAGATCAGCACCAACTGTGGGATCACCGACCGACCGGCCGATCCACCGCCTGGATACGCAAAGATCCCGGGTAGTCCTGCGGTGCCGATGCCGCCGCCGATTGCCGAGCGGCAGGCGGTGGGCGCAGACCGACCGATGGCGGCCACGGTTGCCGAGAAGGTCTCGCCGGGAGTCACGCTGATCGACCCGGGCGCCCGACGGCCCTTTTTCCTGATCAACAACGACAAGGAAGTTATCGGCCAGTTCGCAGGCGA
>CAZFVT010000460.1:0-3135 GCA_964522355.1 uncultured Woeseiaceae bacterium
GTTGTCCCTGGTCGGGGTCGGCGCTTTGCTGTTTTTCTGCGAACTCGGCATTTGACGAACATGTTATAAAAATATAACGTATTTGCCAACCCCGCTTCCTACACGCCCCAGGGAGGGCAGGACATGAGCAAGATTTACACGGTAAGCACACGCATCAACAAACCTATTGCCGAGGTCTTCGCTGCGGTCGTCGAGCGCGAGCAGCTGCAAAAGTACTTCACCGATTCCGCCGACAGCGACATCAAGGCTGGCGCGAAAGTCACCTGGAACTGGACGGACTGGGGCGACCATCCCGTCGTTGTCGACGTGTTCGAGGAGAACGCTCGCATCGAGCTGCTGCTCAACTCAAAACACTGGAACAAGACCGTCGATGACGACTACGACGTCCGCGTGACGATGGTCTTCGAAGAGGCCAAGGCCGGCGGCACCGTCGTATCCATCAGCGAAGAGGGCTGGAAAACCGATTCACCGGGATACAAGGCCTCGCACGAAAACTGCGGCGGCTGGATGCATATGGTGCTTTGCCTGAAAGCCTGGGTTGAGCACGGTATCGATCTGCGCCAGTAGATCCGGCGATCGCCGCCGTAAGGCGGCGCTTCGGGCCGGCAATCCCTGCTATATTTCGCCTCTTTCAGCGAAGGGCGGCGTCGCCGCCAGCAGGACAGGCTATGAAACCAGGTTCCCGGCACAACTGGGTGCAACGATCCGAACTGCGCTCGATGAGCGTCGAGTGCGAGAAGGTCGATGGCGTAAACCTCTCCCAGGGGGTCTGCGACCTGACCATTCCCGAGCCGGTGCGGACCGCGGCCAAGAACGCGATCGACAACGGGCCGAACAGCTACTCGCGGCACGATGGCACCGCCGCGCTGCGCGAAGCGATCGCTGACAACTACCAGCGGCGCGCTGGCCTGAACATTGATCCCGAAACTGAAGTCGTGGTCAGCGCAGGCGCGACCGGTGCGCTCTACTGCGCCTGCCTGGCGCTACTCGAGCCGGGCGATGAGGTTATCGTCTTCGAGCCTTACTACAGCTATCACCGCAGTACCCTCGTGGCGACGCGTGCGGTGCCGGTGTTCGTCAAAACCCCGGCGCCCACCTGGGACATAGATTTCGACGCCTTCGAGGCGGCGATCAGCAGCAAGACCCGCGCCGTCATCATCAACACGCCGTCGAACCCGTCTGGCAAGATCTGGACGCGCGATGAGCTTACCCGCATGGCGGAGCTCTGCAACAAGCACGATCTGATCGCCTTCACCGACGAGATTTACGAATACTTTCTCTACGACGATCACGAGCACATCAGCCCGGCAACGCTCGATGGCATGTGGGATCGGTCGGTCACCATCTCCGGCCTGTCGAAGACCTTCAGCATCACCGGCTGGCGCATCGGCTATTGTCTTGCGCCCGCCGAAGTCGCCGCCGCCATTGGCAACTTCAGCGACCTGATCTACGTGTGCTCACCAACACCTCTGCAGCTCGGTGCCGCCGCCGGATTGATGCAGCTCGGCGATGACTACTTCGCCGGGCTGGCGAAGAAGTACAAAAAGAAGCGCGACCGTCTCTGTTCGACGCTGACCGACGTCGGACTGACGCCCTGCGTTCCAGAGGGGGCCTACTACGTGCTGGCAGACACCTCCGCGCTGCCCGGCAGCAACAGCACCGAGCGCGCCATGCACCTGCTGCACAACGCCGGCGTTGCCGCGGTGCCCGGTCAGTCCTTTTTCACCGGCAGCGACGGCGACGCCATGGCGCGCTTTTGCTTCGCCAAGGAAGATGAGGTGATCGACGAGGCCTGCCGGAGGTTGGAAGCCTACTTCAGCTGAGCGTCATTGCGATCTGCTATCGTGATCGGATGATTTCCGCGCGCGCAAGCCTTGCTCTCCTCTTGCTGTTCGGACTGGCGCCTGCCGCCTTCGCCAGCGACGAACCGCTGCGCATCGCGGTTGCCAGTAACTTCGGCCAGGCCGCAGAGGCCCTGTTGTCCGCTTTCCGCGAGACCCATACGGGGTCGGTCACCTTAAGCCGCGGTTCGACCGGCAAACTCTACGCACAGATCGTCAACGGCGCGCCGTTTCACGTGTTTCTCGCGGCTGATGCCGAGCGCCCCGAACGGCTGGAGAAGGCAGGTCTCGCCGTCGCTGGTTCGCGCTTCACCTATGCGCAGGGCCGGCTCGTTCTCTGGTCACGCGATCCATCGTATACGGATCGAGACTGCGTTGCGGCGCTCCGTGATGCGGCCGACGCAAAGGTCGCCCTGGCAAATCCGCAAACCGCGCCCTACGGTGCGGCCGCCCGAGAGACTATCGAAGCCCTGTCCCTGTGGTCCGGCGACAGGGGTCGCTGGGTGTTCGGCGAAAACGTCAGTCAGGCGCTGCAGTTTGCCGCCAGCGGCAACGCGACTTTTGGTTTCGTCGCCGCGGCGCAGCTTCGCTCGGCATCGCTGCCGGAAACGGCTTGCCGCTGGGACGTGCCTGAAGACCTGCATGCACCCATCCTTCAGCAGGCCGTGTTGCTGAAACGCGGTCTCGATCATCCGGCCGCGTCCAGTTTCGTTGAGTTTCTGGCGAGCGAACCGGCGCGAGCGATTATTCGCCAGCACGACTACCGGCTGGGTGCACCTTGATGGAGGGCCTTGGTCCGCTCTGGGTATCGGTGCAGCTCGCTGCCGTTACGACCGTGCTGCTGCTGATCGTCGGCACCGGGCTGGCCTGGTGGCTGGCTAACAACCGCACGCCGTTCAAGCCCGTGATCGAGGCGCTGGTCGCATTGCCCATCGTCTTGCCGCCGACCGTTATGGGTTTCTACCTGCTGATACTGCTTGGCCCGTACGGCGCGATTGGCAGCTGGTGGCTTGAGGTAACGGGCAGCGCCCTGACGTTCTCGTTCTCCGGCCTGGTCATCGCATCGTGCGTTTACAGCCTGCCGTTCGCCGTCCAGCCGCTGCAGAACGCCTTTGAATCGCTCGGCAAGCAGGAGATCGAGGCGGCGTGGACGCTGGGGGCCGGCCGGCTCGACACCTTCTTTAACGTGGTTGTGCCACTTTCGGCACGAGGCTTCCTGAACGCAATCGTGCTGAGCTTCGCGCACACGATCGGCGAATTCGGCGTGGTACTGATGGTGGGCGGCAACATCCCG
>CAZFVT010000461.1:0-3134 GCA_964522355.1 uncultured Woeseiaceae bacterium
TGAAGGGCTCGCATAAGATGAGTATCCGGCTCCAAGGGGGGTGCCGGTACTGCCGCTTTGTTTCAGAACGCGGCGCGCGACGCTTACGAGCGGTTCAAGCCTCAGGCAATGCTGGTTGGCGCATCCTGCACGGCCGAACTGATCCAGGATGATCCGGGCGGGCTGGCCGAAGCGCTGGAGCTGCCGATTCCCGTCGTCCCTCTCGAACTGCCTGCTTATCAGCGCAAGGAGAACTGGGGCGCTTCGGAAACGCTTTACTACCTGGTCAAGGCACTGGCGCGTGAGCGCACGGAAGAGCCGGCCGCTGATGATCGGAGACCGTCGTGCAATCTGCTCGGCCCGACCGCCCTTGGTTTTCGCCATCGCGATGATGTGGCTGAAATCAGCCGCCTGCTCGATCAGCTGGGTATCGACATCAACGTGGTGGCGCCCTGGGAGGCGACGCCTGCCGACATCGCGCGTATCCCTGACGCGGACTTCAACATTGTGATGTATCCGGAGATTGCGGATACCACTGCCCGCTGGCTCAAACGCACCTTCAAACAGCCGATGATCGACATCGTGCCGATCGGCGTTTCGGCAACGACCGAATTCATCCAGGCCATCGCGGAACTGACCGGCGTCGACACGACGCCTGTGCTGACTGAGCAAGCCTCGCGCCTGCCGTGGTACTCGCGCTCGATTGACTCCACCTACCTGACCGGCAAGCGCGTGTTCATTTTCGGCGATGCGACCCACGCGCTGGCGGCGGCACGCATTGCGCGTGACGAGATGGGTTTCGAAGTGGTCGGTCTTGGGACCTACAGCCGCGAGTTCGCCAGGGACGTTCGCGAGGCGGCACGCAACATGGGCCTCGAAGCGTTGATCACCGACGACTACCTCGCGGTGGAGGAGAGCATCCAGGCCCTGCAGCCGGAGCTCATTCTCGGCACGCAGATGGAGCGACATATCGGCAAGCGTCTCGGGATTGGCTGCACCGTCATTTCAGGGCCGGTCCACGTTCAGGATTTCCCGGCTGCCTATTCGCCACAAATGGGCTACGAGGGCGCGAACGTCATCTTCGACAGCTGGGTTCATCCGCTGGTGATGGGCCTGGAAGAGCACCTGCTCGGGATGTTCAGCGAAGACTTCGAATTCAACAACGCAACTCAAGCCTCACACCTGGGCGGTGGCAATCCACCGGTCGAGGCAACCGAAGCCCCGGTCACTAATACTGCAGAACCCGGCGAGGCAGTTTGGGATGCGGACGCCGAGCAGGCGCTGTCGCGCATTCCGTTTTTCGTCCGCGGCAAAGCACGCCGCAACACCGAAGCCTACGCGAGAGAACGCGGCTTGCCTCAGATCACCCTGGAGACGCTCTACGATGCCAAAGCGCACTTCAGCCGTTAACAAGACCCCATTGCGGGTAGCGCTGGTGACCCTCGACGGTCACCTGGCGGCAGCGGCTGATCGCGCGTTTGCAGACCTTTCCCGCCAGGCGCCGGGATTGACCTGCAGCATGCATTGCGCGGGCGAATGGGATGACGAGCCGGGACAGCTTGAAGCAACCAAGGATGCGATCGCCGAGGCCGACATCATTATCGTCTGCATGCTGTTCCTGGAAGATCAGATCAAGGCGGTAATGCCGGCCCTGGAAGCACGGCGGGACGATTGCGACGCGATGCTGTGCTTCATGTCAGCCGGTGAAGTCATGAAGCTGACGAGGATTGGCGCTTTCTCGATGGATGGCAGCCAGTCAGGACCGCTGGCGTTGTTGAAGAAGCTCCGCGGCAGCAAACCGAAACAGACCGGCAGCAGCGGTGCACGGCAGTTGGCGATGCTCAAACGGCTGCCGCGAATACTGCGCTTTATTCCCGGCACGGCGCAGGACCTGCGGGCTTACTTCCTCGCGATGCAGTACTGGCTGTCAGGTTCCGAACACAACGTGCGAAACCTCGTCGCACTTATGGTCTCGCGCTACGCAGCGGGACCGCGCGAAGGCTATCGCAAGCAGGTAAACGTTGAGGCACCGCTTGATTATCCGGAGGTCGGGCTCTACCACCCGGCGCTTAAGAAGGGTACGGCCGAGACGCTCGACGAGCTGCCCAACAAGAACGGTTCGAAGGCCAGCGGAACCGTCGGCGTGTTGCTTATGCGTTCCTACGTACTGGCCGGCAACACGGAACACTACGATGCCGTCATTCACGCACTGGAAGAGCGCGGCCTGCGAGTCATTCCGGCGTTTGCCGGCGGCCTCGATGCGCGACCAGCCGTGGATCGTTACTTCTCGTCTGACGACGAATCGACAATTGATGCGCTGCTTTCGTTAACGGGTTTCTCGCTGATCGGCGGGCCGGCCTACAACGACTCTTCCGCCGCTGAGGAAATGATGGCGAAGCTTGACGTGCCCTGCATCGCCGCTCACGGCACGGAGTTTCAGTCTATCGATGCCTGGTCAGAATCCGAGCAGGGACTGCAGCCGATCGAGACGACGATGTTCGTTGCTTTGCCGGAACTCGATGGCGCCATCGCGCCAACGCTTTTCGCGGGCCGGGCGGATGGTGACACGACAACCGATCGTCGCACGATGATGCCCGACCTCGAACGAGTTGCCTCGCTCTCTGAACGGGTCGAACGCATCGTTAACCTTCGACGCCGGCCCCGTGCGGAGCGCAAGGTTGCCGTTGTCTTGTTCAACTTTCCGCCGAATAGCGGCGCGGTTGGCACGGCTGCCTATCTCTCGGTGTTCCGCTCGCTTCTGAACACGATGCGTGAGCTTAAGAATTCGGGTTACGACGTTGAGGTGCCGGCGAGCGAAGACGAGCTGCGCCAGCAGCTCCTGAACGGCAACTCTGACGAGATGGGCACGGACGCGAACGTGCATCATTGCATTCCCGTCGACGATCACGTGCGGCGCGAGCCGTGGCTCAATGAGCTCGAGGCGGCCTGGGGTCCGGCTCCCGGTCGACAGCTGTCGAGCGGCTCGAGCCTGTTTGTTCTTGGCAGGCAGTTCGGCAACCTGTTTGTCGGCCTGCAGCCGTCCTTCGGTTACGAGGGCGATCCGATGCGTCTGCTGTTCGAAAAGAACCTGGCGCCCACGCACGCATTTTCGGCGTTTTATCGCTACATCCGCGAGGATTTCGGCGCGGATGCGC
>CAZFVT010000462.1:0-2526 GCA_964522355.1 uncultured Woeseiaceae bacterium
TCGGCTCGGATGCCCAGGTCAAGACCGGCAAAGACGTTTCGGTGGGTTCGATCTCGGCTTCGGTTGCGTCGAGTTCTGCTGCGTGTTCATCAACATCGAGCGCCGGCATCGGCGGCTGCGTATCCTGAAAGAGCATCTCCTCGTCGTCTTCCAGCGCCGCTCCGTCGTCGTTGGCGGACTCCAGCTCGGTGGGCAGCGAATCGACCTGGGCAGGTGACAGCTCGACGTGTTCTGCCGTGCCCTCTGTATCCGGTGACGGCGTAATCGTGTCGTCATGCTGATAACCGAACTCGTCGGCCGCGATGCGGACTGCAAGTGCCTTGGTGACCCGCATGTCGCCGGTCTCACCGGCGCTCAGGATCATGGTTTCGGCGACCGTGTTAATCAGTCGAGGGATACCCGTGCTGCAGTGGTGAATGACGTTAACGGCTTCAGGTTCGAACGAGATGCCCAGCTCACTGTCCGTCTGGGCAAGCCGGTGTTCGATGTAGCCGCGCGTTTCTTCGATGGAGTAGGGCGCTAACGTCATGTGGCGGACGACGCGCTGCTTCAACCGCGCGAGAGGCTCCTGATCGAGGAACTGGCGCATGTCGACGGTACCCATCAGGATAAGGTGGGCTCCCGGGCTAGCTCCGCTTTCCATCGCGGTAAGCGATTCCAGCTCTTCGAGGCCCTCAATTCCAACCCGTTGTACGTCTTCGATCACGACGAACACGCGGGTATCGATCTCAGACCATTCCCTGAGCTTGTTCTGGAACGTCGTGAACTGTTTCAACGTGCTGTTCGGAACCTGCGAAACACCGAGCTCGTTTAGCAGCATCTCGAGTACGTCTTCGCGGGCCAGGGGCACTCGGCCGATTCGGGCGATGACGCAGTTCGGAGCGCTGCGTTCCAGTGCGGTAAGAATGCTGGCCGTTTTGCCAACGCCAACCGGTCCGTTAAGAGTCAGTGCCGAATCTGAGGCGACGAATGCCCGCTTTATACCGCCTACGAGCGCTACCTGCTGCGGTCCGCTGTAGGCCGCGACGCCCGTTCTGAACGGGGATTGGTTCATCTGGAAAGACTCAGCACTCATTTGACATAACTCATATCAGGGCCATAGACGCGGCAGATTTTGGTAACTCGGCCAAGTGTGCTGAGAATCGTGACGGAATTGAGGGAGTTGGTTCACAGAACTTGGCTGCAGCGCCCGCAGCCGCGCCATTTTGAGCGCTTTCTCCGCGTTCCCGTCGATCGCAGGCTGTGATCAGTTGTTCAGGAAGCTCAGCGCCGCCCGGGCGGTCGGTCCGGGGTGTTCTTCCATCGGCACGTGGCCGACGCCGGGATAGATGATCAGGCGGGTATTTTTGATGCCGTCTGCGAAGCCCTGGGCATCGGCGACGGGTATCCAGCGATCTTCCGCGCCCCAAAGAATGAGGGTTGGTTGCGACACGCCAGCGAGGCTGGCGTCCTCGTCCAGGGCGTAGTCCAGCGCTCGTGAAACGAAGGCCTGGCGGTTTCCGGGGCGCCGGGACAGTTCGAAATAGCGATCGACGAGCTCCGGGGACACCTTTCGGGGGTCGGCATAGACCTCGATCAGGCTCTGTTCGACCAGCGAGCGGGGCGTCATGCTTGTCAGGAGCTTGTTCAGTACCGGAACCCGCGCCAGTCGAAGTACCGTGGACGTGGTCGTTGCCTGGTCTTTCGGCAGGCCCGCAGGGTCCAGCAAGATCAACCGCATGACGCGGTCGGGGTGACGGCTGGCGTAGTTCCAGGCTATTTGACCGCCCAGCGAGTTTCCCGCGAGGTGGAAGGTCTCAAGTTCGAGGGCCTGGGCAAACTCATCGAGATACTGGACGTAGGCCTGGATCGTGTAGTCGTCGCTCGGAGCCGGCCCGGTCAGACCGAATCCCGGGAGATCCAGGCGAATGACCCGGAAGTCGTGACCCAGCGTTTCAGTCCATGCGTCCCAGGTGTGCAGGGACGCGCCGGTCCCGTGCAGGAGGACGAGGGGGATCTGCCCATTGCCTTCGTCGCGATAGTGAACCCGCATGCCGGCGACGTCGACGAACGCCGAATTCTCGTTGGCATATTTCCGCGACAGTTCGGCGAGCGGAATGTCCGGCTGGTAGGCGGCCAGGAAGGCTGTGCCGAGTACGATCGCCAGCAAGGTAGGAATCCACAGCAGGTAGCGTTTGGGCTCAGCCATCAGCGACGTGCACAAAAACGCCGCAACGCGCCGTCAGAAACGGCGGGCGGCGTCGTTGCGCCTATAGGCAATAAACTGTGCGGGAAGGGTGCTGAGGCAGGCTCAGGGCCGTCCGGCAAAAATCTCCCGCTCTCGAAACTTGTGACTGGCCGCATGACGGCTGAAGTATACATTCGACCAGCGCCCGTCGGGTTCGAGATGGCGGGCGTCGTCTGACGGGCGCCGGGATGAGCCGACAGAGCCGGGCAGCTGGCCGGCCGCATAGGCCTGAAAGATCGTGGTTGCCAGTCGGGCTGCGCTGCGCTTGTCGCGAGATATGCTGCGGGTGTCGACTATAC
>CAZFVT010000462.1:2536-3128 GCA_964522355.1 uncultured Woeseiaceae bacterium
GGCGTTGCCTGCGGCGTATCCGACCACAGCAGAATGTCAGGCGATCGGCTCCAGGGATCCGTTACCAGCGCCGAGGTGTAACGCAGCGCTTCGCTGCAGCCGACACTCAGGAAGGTGAGCGGCTCTATTCGCTGGTTTCCGATCGGCCGTGAGATGTGCACGGTTTTGTGCGGGCGGTCTGCCTGCTCGCCGCCGCGCGTTCCTTCCGGCGCAAGGCCATAGAGCAGCCGGCCGGAGTTCACCGTGCCGACAACATCAAAAAGGGGTGCGGGCAGTTCGACGGCGGAATAAAGAAACACCGCGGACCTGGCCTGATCCGTCATTCGCTGAATCCGGTCGGCAAGTTCCTGGTTGCCCATATGGCGATAGGATTCCCGGGCTCCCGCGCTCGGTACAAAAGCATTGCTGCGTCGATCATCGGCGACGGATGCCGTCGTCTCAGTCGACCGTGCCATGGCCTGCGGATGCACCGACACCGATACCGGCGCCTCGAAGTAGCGCAGTGACGGCGTGCCCCGAACGGGCACCATCGAGTATGTGTAGGTGGCGTCGCTGTCGATATCGAAATCGAGGAAGTGGAACTGCTGCAGCG
>CAZFVT010000463.1:0-3125 GCA_964522355.1 uncultured Woeseiaceae bacterium
CGCGGCGTCCATGCGTTCTACCGGTTCTTTCACCTCGGGGCGCGTGTCGAAGGCGCGGACAGTCGCACCCATGCTCTTCGCAGCTCCGATGGCCGCGAGACCGGCGACGCCGGCACCAATGACCAGCACCTTGGCCGGCGGTACCTTGCCGGCAGCGGTGATCTGTCCAGTGAAAAACCGGCCGAAATGCTGCGCGGCTTCCACCACGGCGCGATAGCCGCCGATGTTCGCCATGGAGCTCAGCGCGTCCATTTTCTGCGCCCGGGAAATGCGCGGGACGCTGTCCATGGCCATGACGGTAGCGCCACTCGCCGTCAGTCGCTCGAGCAGCTCCGGGTTCTGAGCCGGCCACAGGAAGCTGATCAGGGTTTGGCCGGATCGCACCATGGCGGTTTCCGAGTCCGACGGTGCCCGCACCTTGAGAACAATATCCGTATCCGCCCAGATCGAGCTCGCCGACTCGAGAATCTCGCAGCCAGCCTCGGCATAGGCCTCATCGGCGAAGCTCGCGGCGGCTCCGGCGCCACGCTCAACGGCAACCTCGAAGCCGAGCTTCATTAACTGCGTTGCAACCTCTGGCGTGGTCGCGACGCGCTTCTCACCGGCATAGGTCTCTCTCGGTACACCGATTTTCATGCATGTCTCCTGGGTGGATTCTCAAGTCCCGGTCTGGCCCGGAACCGTGGGTTCGGCTGGCGCGCTAGCTTAACAAGATTGCCGCGCGGCTGTCAGAGTCAGCCGAGACGGGACAGAACGGACAGATTCGGCATCCGTAAGGAAACCGACGAATCAAACCCGGGGTCGGTCTCCCGCGCTCAGCGGGGGTCGCTGTTGGGGCGGGTGCGATTGGCACGCGGCCGGTCGGTGGGCGCTCGATCAGTGCGCGGCCGTTCGGCACGCTGCCGAAGCCGCTGGCGAACATTGCGCCGCTGTTCAGGCGTCATGCTGCGGAAGCGTTCGCGCAGCACCTGCCGCTGCTCGGCGGGCAGCTCGCGAAAGCGCTGATAGTTGTTGCGAATCCGGGCCCGCTCCTCCGGTGGCAGCGCGCGAAACTGGCTGTAGCTTTGCCGAATGCGGTCTTTCTGGGTGTTGCTCAGACGCTGCCAGTCGCCGAATCGGTCGCGGGCCGACTGGCGCTGGTCGGGCGTCATCTCGGCGAAGCGTTCCGCACCGCGGGCGAGGCGCTGGCGTCGCTCGGCGTCGAGACTGTCCCACTCTTGCTGGTAAGGCTGCAAAACGCGTTTCTGGTCGTCTGCCAGATCGTCCCAGGCTGGCGCATCGTCCTGAGCGCTGGCCGTCGAGAAGGCCAGCATTGACGAGGCCAGGATGATTGCCAGAATCCTCCTGGTCGCAAGCGCTAGGGTCGAAACTAACTCAGGCTTCACTTTCCTGCTCCGTGTTCCTGTCTTCATCGCCGCTGTCTTCAACTTCTGTAGGCTGCGTTTCGGCGTTGGCATCCGCGGACGGCATGCCCGGCAAAAACTCCCTGATCAACAGCCAGTCCTCGTCCGATGCGTCCCAGCTGCCGAGATACTCAAGAAAATCCATGTCCTCCGCATCCTGGGCAAGGGCCGTTGCCGGCGCCAGGCCGATAAGGACGGACATGCCGATGACTAGGGTTCGGTCAGCCGACATGCGCCGCGGTTTCCGGCCCCAGGTCCATCCAGCTGTAGAACTCCAGCTCGCCCAGCATTTCCAGGTCCTCACCCTCCAGCAGAATCTCAATGTCCGCGGCCGGGGCGGCGATCTCCGGGACCACCGGTACCGGATTGCCATTCATCAGGACCACGGCGACAACCGCAGCGGCGGCACCGGCGACCGGCAGCCACGCAAGCGGTCTTATCGTTCGCCCGGACTCCGAAGCCTCCGCCAGCGCCGCGTGGCGCCTCCGGTTCAGCTGTGAGCGGGTTTCCGCATCCAGTGCCGATACGTGATCATCGAAAACGGACTTCGCACGCTCGGCGAACGCCCGGTCTGCGGCTTCGCTGTTCCGTTTGTCGTCGATCACCAATGCTCTCCCAACGTCGCGCGGAGACTGTGCACCGCACGTGAATAATGCGTCTTGACGCTGCCTTCGGAAACCCCCATCGCGCGGGCCGTTTCGCGGACGTCGAAGCCCTCGAGCGCACGCAGCATGAATGCCTCGCGCTGACGTCCGGGAAGCGCCGCCAGGGCGGCACCGAGCTCGGTCATGGCGTTGCCGGTCTCCAGCTCTTGCTCCGGCGTCCGGCCTATCGGGTCCGGCGCTGCCGCAATTGGGTCGAACTCTCCGTCTGCCTCGCGACCCGAACCGCCGAACCAGGCCATGACCCGGTTTCTGACGTTGCTGCGGCGGTGATGGTCGCGCACGGCGTTCTGCAGTATGCGGTAAAACAAGGGCGGCCATTCGCTCCGGTCCCGGGACGCGTAGCGGCGCGCCAGCTTGAGCATCGCGTCCTGGACGATGTCGAGGGCATCCTCACGGTTGCGAACGGCGATCTCGGCCATTCGAAGTGCCCGCCCTTCGACCTCGGCGAAAAAACGGTTCAGTTCCGCATTCTGCTGCAGAGCCATGTCCCCTTCGCCCCGGTCATCGCGACACGATACCCCAAGCGAGATACCAATGATTGCCTCGGGTGCCGTCACGCCGGGCTCCCGGCGGTCGGTCGTGTCGCTTCCGGCGCGGTGTGGGTGCCCAACGTCATTATCACGTTCACCTTGATCATCAACTGCGATTAAATAGTGAGGCTTGCGTTCTTCCTACCCTTCGATCAACGCACATGTGCAAAAACGGTTGACCGGAGTCACCCGTCGGATCATTTGCTTATGTCAAATATGCGCCCAATGACGGACCCCGCGGGGGCCTCGCAACGGTCGTGACGTCGGATTCGCTCCTTCGCGTCGCGGTCAATGCGCCGCTGCCTCGCTTGTTCGACTACCTGTGGAAGCAGCCGGTTGCCCCCGGCTGCCGCGTCACGGTGCCGTTTGGTCGGCGTCGCGAAACCGCGCTGGTGATGGACCTGCCGGAGCAGACGGAGGTACCGGCGAGCAAACTTCGCCGAGCAACCGCCGTTCTGGATGCCGAACCGCTGCTGAACGCCGACGACCTCTGGCTGATCCGTTTCACCAGTGACTACTACCACCAT
>CAZFVT010000464.1:0-3102 GCA_964522355.1 uncultured Woeseiaceae bacterium
AAGGTAGTCGGGTCATGGGTTCGCTCGTAAGAAGTGCCTGGCGGTCGGTTTGACTGCGCCCGCGTGGATTCGGATGCGGTGAGTTTAGCTCAGATCTCCGTATGCGCGATTTCCGCCGGGTACGTTCTGACTGGGAATCGGAAACTCCCAGTCACCTGCTAGAACACCCATTACAGCTTGGTGCAGAACGTATCGCCTTTATCAGACACCTGGCCCTGGCGGACCGCTAGCATCAGCCTCTGCCGACGCTCCAGATTCCATCGCCCTTCGCTGAGATATAGAGGAAGGCAAAACAGAACATGATCGCCAGCTCGCCCTGATTCAGGATTGGCAGGACGTTGTTACTCGCGTGAGCAATCCAGTACGCGGCCGCCATGTGGCCGCTGGCAATAAAAGCAGCAGGCCGGGTAAACAACCCGATCATGATCAAAATGCCGCCGATGAGCTCGATGGCGCCGCCCAGGTACAGGACGTAGCCCTCGGCAGGCGATATGCGCGGATAGCTGAAGTATTTGCTCGTGCCGTGCCAGATATACAGGAAGCCCGACACGATGCGCAGAAGCGCGTAAGTGTGTTTTTCGTAAGCCTTCATGAAGTTCAGCATGTTTCCCCCTTAATCCCCGAATCGGTGCTCGACTTTTCTTGATTCTTATTCCCGGGTCACTCGACCGGGTACGCAACCTGTCCTAAGCCCAAGGATGTGGTCTAGCCTGTTCGACCCCGGCTACGAGAGTAACGCCTGGCCCCCGCGCGGTCGCCCGCAACGGCTTCGACGAATTCGCATGGGGTAATTGGTGTCGACAGTGCGCCAATCCCGGTGCGCCCCGCGGCTATCGTCAATTCGATACGCTCGATAAGCCTACCGGGAAACCTGGTGTTCTGTCGTTTAAGGCCCGCAGTTCCGCAGCGTCGCTTCAAGAACGCCCGCCTTGCCGAATTTCGATGCAGTTCATCAAATCTTAATGCAAAAGCAATTGATAACGGTTCTCATTTGCCGTAGGGTGCAGAGCTAAACACCCATGTCGGATAAGTAAGATGAAACACCTTCTCCCCGTGCCGCGTCGCAGCGCCATCGCGACCGCCCTTGCGCTCTCACTCACCTGTGGCGCCAGCGCCGTCGCCCAGGACTCGGATGCCGAGGCGGTCGACGAAATCATCGTCCAGGGTCGCTACCTGTCGATCGACAAGGTGAACTCCGTAAAAACGCCAACCCCGATCGTCGACATACCGCAAAGCCTGTCGATCATGACCAGCGAGCAGATCCAGGACCAGGCCATGCAGAACATGGGCGACGTACTGCGCTATACGCCAGGCGTATCGATCAGCCAGGGCGAGGGCCATCGAGATGCCATCGTTATCCGGGGCATCCAGACGACCGCGGATTTCTTTATCGACGGCGTGCGTGATGACGTCCAATACTACCGACCGCTCTACAACGTCGAGCAGATAGAGGTACTGCGCGGCTCCAACGCCCTGCTCTTCGGCCGCGGCGGCGGCGGCGGCGTGATCAACCGCGTGCAAAAGAAAGCGCGCATCGGCGACGACTTCACGACGATCACCGCCGGCGGCGACAACTTTGGTGCCTACAACACCATGCTTGATGTCAACGTCGACGCGGGCTCTCAGAACGCGTTTCGCCTAAACGCCTACTTCCAGAATCTTGAGAACCACCGCGACTTCTTCGACGGCGAAGGCTATGCGGTGAACCCCACCTGGCGGTTCCAGCCGAGCAAAGACACGTCGTTCGATCTGTCTTACGAATACGTCAACGATGAGCGGGTCGTGGATCGCGGCGTTCCGTCCCGGATCGTCGATAACGGGCCCAACGTGCCGCTCGAAGGCTACCCCGATACGTTTTTCGGATCACCGGACCAGAACTTCACGAGGCTGGAAGCCAATATCTTCCGCGGCCGCGTGGAGCACACCTTCTCCGACACGATGCGCGGCAACGTAACCCTTCAGTACGCCGACTACGACAAGCTCTACCAGAACCTTTATCCGAGCGACTCGGTTCTGGTCACGAACGGCACCTTCCCCGACGTCGAACTGGACGGCTACCGCGACCCGACGACGCGCGAAAACCTGATCGGCCAGGCCAATCTCGTCTGGGACCTCGAGCTTGGCGGCAAAATGCACACCGTGCTGTTCGGCGTGGAGTTTGGCGACCAGCAGACCGCGAACTCCCGGGAGGACAACGTCTTCGCCGACAATGGCGATGACCAGCTCGTCATTCCGTTCTCCGATCCCTTGCAGATTCCGGAATTCGGCTTCACCAACCTGGTCCGCGATCGCGAATCTGACGTGCAGTTCACCTCGATCTACCTGCAGGATCAGTTCGACCTGACCGACTCTTTCAAACTGGTGGTCGGCGCAAGGCTTGATGAGTTCGACATCAACGTCGTCGACTTCATTGAGCAAAACGACGGTGATGCCGTGGACGGCAACTTCAGCCGCAAGGACAGCGAAGTCACGCCGAGACTCGGCTTCATCTACAAGCCGGCCGACAACGTATCGGTCTATGCGAGCTACAGCGAGACTTTCCTGCCCCAGTCCGGCGACCAGTTCCTGACCCTCAGCCTGGATTCGGAGAGTACGCGTCCGCAGTTTTTCGAGAACACGGAAGTGGGATTCAAATGGGACCTGCGCCCTGACCTGGCCCTCACCACCTCCATTTTTGAACTCCAGCGTGAGAGCTACACTACGATCGACCCCGAGGACCAGGACCAGCTCATCGTCGTTGAGGGCTCAAAGACGACCGGCTTTGAGATTCAGCTAACCGGTAACCTGACGGAGAGCCTGTCGATATCAACCGGCTACTCTTTCCTCGACGGCGAGGTCGACCTGGCCGACGGCAGCGGCAATAACGGCAACGTCACGCGGCAAACTCCCGAGAACATGTTCTCGCTGTGGAGCAACTACGACGTCAGCGAGCGGCTGGCCTTCGGACTCGGCGCCACCTACCAGGACAGTTTCTTCGTTCGTGAAGACAACGCCGCCGAGGTACCGAGCTATTTCCGTGTCGATGCGGCAGCGTTCTACACGGTGTCGGACAATCTCCGACTGCAGCTGAACGTCGAGAACCTGTTCGACGAGGACTACTTC
>CAZFVT010000465.1:0-3101 GCA_964522355.1 uncultured Woeseiaceae bacterium
CAGGCGGTCATCGTCGAGAAGCTCTTCGCCTGGCCGGGACTCGGCACGCTGCTGGTCGACTCCGTGTTTTTGCGTGACATCCCGCTGATCCAGGGCTGCATCCTCGTGTTCGTATCGTTCTTCCTGATCATCAACACCACCACTGACCTGCTCTACTCCGCCATCGACCCGAGAATCCGCCACTCGTGACGATCGGAGCCCCACAATCCTGGAGTTTGCGGGCCGGCGCTGGCCTCGTACTGCTGTGCACGATTCCTGCGGTACTCGCTCCGCTGTTGTGGCCCTACGACCCCGTCCTCGACGCCGACCTGATGGTCGCGGAGGAACCGCCGAGCCTGGCCTACCTGTTCGGCACCGACGACCAGGGCCGGGACGTGTTCGTGCGCGTCGTTCACGGCGGCCGCGTGTCGCTCCTGATCGGTATCGTCACCCAGCTCGTGAACACCCTCATCGGCCTCGTCCTTGGCGTATCTGCGGGCTACTTCGGCGGCCGCTGGGATGACTTCGTCAGTTTCCTGACCAACGTGATGCTGGCTATCCCGTCCCTGATTTTTGCCCTGGCCATCATGGCGATCCTGGGACCGGGACTCGGCAGCCTGCTGATTGCGCTCGCGCTGACGAACTGGGCCTACACCTGTCGTATCGCGCGTTCGCAGGCGCTGTCGCTCCGCTCCCGCGAGTACGTTCAGGCCGCGAAGGTTCTCGGCTACGGCGACATCCGCATCATGGCAACCCAGGTACTGCCGAACATGCTGGGCCCGATCGTCGTCATCGGCACCCTGGGCATGGGCTCGGCCATCCTCGGCGAGGCGGCGCTGTCTTTTCTCGGGCTCGGCGTGCAGCCGCCCCAGTCCAGCTGGGGCAGCATGCTGTCCGACGCCCGTGACAGCCTGTTCTTCGCCCCATGGGCTGCGATTTTCCCCGGCATCGCCATCTTCGTCTGCGTCCTCGGGCTGAACCTGCTGGGCGACGGACTGCGCGACCGTTTCGATCCGCGCTCGGTAACCCGCCTGTGAGCGCCTTGCTCGAAGTCTCCGATCTCCAGATCAGCCTGGATCGGGGCAGGCAGCAGGTGGTTGCGGTCGATGACGTCAGCTTCACGCTGGCACCCGGCGAGATGATGGGCCTGGTTGGTGAATCGGGCTGCGGAAAGAGCCTCACCGCGCTGTCCCTGATGGGGCTGCTGCAGCCACCGCTAGGCGTCACTGGCGGTGAGATCGGATTCCAGGGCAAGGCGCTGCATGAATTTTCCAACCGCCAGTGGCAGCAGATTCGCGGCACCGAGATCGCCATGATCTTCCAGGAACCGATGATGGCGCTCAATCCGGTCATGAGCGTCGGCGCGCAGGTTGCCGAGATGTTCCGGCTGCATCGAAACGCGAGCCGCCAGGAAGCGCGTGCCATGGCCGTCGATGCTCTGGCCGCGGTCAAGATTCCCGCACCGAACAAGCGCGCTGATGACTATCCGCATCAGCTATCCGGCGGCATGCGCCAGCGCGTGATGATCGCCATTGCACTCGCCTGCCAGCCGAAGCTCCTGATCGCGGACGAACCGACGACGGCACTGGATATGTCGGTACAGGCGCAGGTGCTCGACCTGATGGCGGCGCTGTGCGAATCACGCGGCACTGCGCTGCTGCTGATCTCGCATGACCTGGGCCTGGTCGCACAACGCTGCTCGGAGGTGGCGGTGATGTATGCCGGCAAGATTGTCGAATCGCAGGATGCGGACCGGCTGTTCAGCGAACCGCAGCACCCCTACACCCAGGATCTCCTGAAGTCCCTACCGCGCCTCGGCAATCGGGCGCGCGTCGGCCAGCAGCCACTGACCGAAATCCCGGGCGTGGTACCCGGCCTCGGCCAGTTCCCGTCGGGTTGCTCGTTCCGCGATCGCTGTTCCCGCGCGCTGGATCGCTGCGACCAGAAAACGAGGCCTAAGGCGCTCGCAGCGGGCGGCTACGTAAGGTGTCACCTGTATGACTGACGCCAAACTCGTCGACGTCCAGGACCTCTCGGTCCACTTTTCGGTCAGGTACCGGGGCAGGCGGCGCGCGCTGAAAGCGGTCGACGGCCTCAGCCTCCACGTAGCGCCGGGCGAGTGCCTGGGCATCGTCGGCGAATCGGGCTGTGGCAAATCAACCTTGAGTCTCGCGATAGCCGGGCTCGTCGCACCGACCGCCGGCGACATCACCCTCGCGGGTGAAACGCACGAAACGCTGCGGCAAAACAACAAGAGCGCGCTGGCGAGCCGCGTGCAGATGGTGTTCCAGGACCCCTTTGCGTCGCTAAACCCGAGACACTCCATCCGGCGGGCGCTCGAGGAGCCGCTAAGAATCAACGGCGTGTCGGACAAGGCAGAGAGAGACGCCAAAGTATTGAAGATCCTGCGTGCGGTCGGCCTGACGGAGGAGCAGGCAGCGCTCTTCCCGCACCAGTTCTCGGGCGGCCAGCGCCAGCGGATCTGCATTGCGCGAGCGCTGATCATGGAACCGCAGCTCGTGATCGGCGACGAACCCGTCTCCGCGCTCGACGTGTCGGTACGTGCACAGATCATCAACCTGCTGCTCAAACTCAAAGACGAGTTCTCGCTTTCCTACATCATCGTCTCGCATGACCTGACGGTGATTGAACACCTGTGTGACAGGGTCGCGGTGATGTACCTGGGCAAGATCGTCGAGTCCGGCAGCTGGGACGAAGTGTTCGACGCGCCGATGCACCCGTACACCCGTGCCCTGCTCGCCGCGATACCGGACCCGTTTGCCGGCAAATCGGAAACGCAGGCTTTAGAAGGTGACGTGCCCAATCCGCTGTCGCCACCCTCCGGCTGTTACTTTCGTACCCGCTGTCCTGTTGCCGGCAGCCGATGTACTGAAGAACAGCCGCTTCTACGATCCAATTCCTCGGGTGGCGAACACAGCGTCGCCTGCCACTTTCCAATTGAGAAGTCATCGACCGATTCAAACAGGGGGACACCATGACCAACACACAAGAATCCGACCAGGGCCTGACGCCAACACAGGCCGCTTTCGTGTTCGATGCGATGGGCGAAGTTCGCGAGGAGTACACCGACGAACTTTGCCAGGAGATCCTCGATTCCGGGC
>CAZFVT010000466.1:0-3095 GCA_964522355.1 uncultured Woeseiaceae bacterium
CAATGCCGGGTCGATGAGGCGCTGGTCGATCGATGCAATCTGCGTCTGCAGCTCATCGATCGTCGCGAGCGTTGCCGCTCTCGCCACCGCCGGCTGGCTCGGCAGGCGCCGGAGGTCCTGCTCGAGAAGCTGTGACTCGACCATCAGCGCGCGAACCTGCGCCTGTGCCTGACCGGGGCGATTCGGGTCGAGGGCCTGTGCATCAAAGGCCGGTACCGTAGGCAGGCGCTCAACCGTCGCCGGACTTTCTGCCGGTAACCGTTGGGCCATGGGCATATTCAGCACGACCAGGGCAACGGCAGCCGCAACGCCGCTGCCGAGCAGCCAGCGCAGACCGGCCGAAGGCCGTGTTCGCGGGGTGAACAGACCTTCGGCTTCAGCCTGGGCCTCTATGCGTTCCCAGACGACTCTGGGCGGCACCGTGCCGGGCAGTTCAGCAAGCTGCCGACCGAGCTCGTCGGCCGCTTCCGCGGACCATTCGCCGTCGTACGCCGCGTCGTGGTTATCCTGGTTCGGGGTATTCATCCTGATGATCATTCCGTGGTTAAGCCTGTCCGTCCGTTGCCGCGACCGTGCAATCGCTAATTGGCGCCGCAGGCGAGCGCACTTCTTCGGTCGACGAATCCTCGTCCGCTTCCCGCAGGTACAGCCGCAGCCTTCGGTAGGCACGCGACAGCTGCGATTTTGAAAAACTCTCGGTCTTGCCCATGAGCGCGGCTATCTCCCGGTGGGTGAAGCCCTCAACGTCATGCAGCCAGACGACGGCGCGCGCCGCATCCGGCAACTCGGCCAATGCGGCTTCGAGATCGATGGCGTCATCGTTCGCATCAGCAACCGCCGGCCCCGCCGGCAATACCTGCTCCCAGTCTTCCTCCAGACTGCGACCGTGCCGCTGCCACGACGAACGCAGGAACATCAGCGCTTTGCTGACGGCCACCTGGCGAATCCAGCCGCCGAGGGGCGCATCGCCGCGAAACTGGCCAATGCTGCGTATCACTTCCATGAACGTTTCCTGCAGCAGGTCTTCTGCATGCGCCGGCACCCGGGTGAACCGGAGGCAAAGCGAGTAGACCGGCGTGGCGTAGGCGCGGTAGAGAATCTCGTGAGCCTTTCTCTCACCGCACGCAGCCCGCTTGATAACGGCCGGATCGATTTGAATATCGATAAATCTGCTCATGTCTACTGGCTTAGATGCCTGATCATGAAAAAGGGTCGCAAACGGGCAAAAAAAATGGGCCCTCGTCGGCTGGTAAGCCCTGAATCCCGACTCTATACTTGGCGCCCGTCTCGCGAACGGGCCTCTGGTGGCCCTTTACCCGCGGGAACTCCGTGCCGGAGTGGCGGAACTGGTAGACGCGCCGGATTCAAAATCCGGTTCTGGAAACAGAGTGCGAGTTCGATTCTCGCCTCCGGCACCATCCCCGAAATTCAACGTGACCCGTCGGTCCCGTGGACAATCGTTTATGAAACACTGCTCCAACTGCGGTAAACCCATTCAGAGGGGCGTTCCCGCAGGCGACAACCGGCAGCGTTACATGTGCTCCAGCTGCGACATTGTGCATTACCAGAACCCGCTGATCGTCGTCGGCTGCGTGCCCGAGCAGGACGGCAAGATTTTGCTCTGCAAACGCGCCATAGAACCCCGCTATGGCTACTGGACGCTACCGGCAGGTTTCATGGAGCTTGGCGAGTCGCTGCAGCAGGGAGCCTCGCGCGAAACGTTTGAAGAGGCCTGCGCCGAGGTGGAGATCGGGCGGCTTTTCGCCTCTGTAGACGTGATTCATGCCGGACAGGTGCACTTCTTCTTCCGCGCAGCCCTGCTGAGCGGGCACAGTCCCGGCGAGGAAAGCCTCGAAACCGAACTCTACGAGGTTGACGATATTCCCTGGTCAGAGCTCGCCTTCAAGAGCGTCGAGTTTGCGCTGCGGAAATACGTCGAAGACGATGGCCGCGACCGCGGCATCCATCACCAGGAGATCAATCGAAAACGGCCAGCGTAGAGCTGGCCGTTTTCGTTCAAGGAATCGGGTTTCTAGTCCCCGGCCTGGGCCAGGGCTTGCTCAAGCCGGTCAGGCGGCAGGTAACCGCTGATCAGGGTGCCGTCTTCAAACACCAGCGCCGGCGTGCCGGTCAGACCGACGTCCTGGCCTAGCTGGTAATGCTTGCTGATTTCTGCCGGATTGCAGCTGTGGGTTTCGAAATCGATGTCGTTCTTTGCGCTGGTCAGCGCTTCATTGCGATCGTCAGAACACCAGACCTGCTCCGCCTTGCTCCACGAGGGCGACGCCGGCCCGTTTCGCGGATAAAGCAGGTAACGAATTTCGATGCCCTTGGCGAGATACTCGCCCATCTGGTTGTGCAGACGTCGGCAGAACGTGCAGTCGATGTCCGTAAACACCGAAATCGAATATTTCTTCTCTTTCGGCGTGAAGACGATCATCTGCTCTTCCGGGTAGGCCGCCATGACCTCGCGACGAGATTCGTTGCGGCTTTCCTCGCTCAGGTTGACCTGTCGATCGATGTCGATGATGTCGCCCTGCATGAGGTAGCGGCCGTCTTCGGACACATAGGCCAGAATCCCGCCCTGGCGAATGGTGTACCAGCCGTCGACAGGACCGGCGAAGACGTTGTCGGCCTCGATCATCGGGAACACTTCGGCCATCTTGGCCTGGACGGCTTCAAGCTTCTCGTCGGCCAGTGCAGCGTTGCCGGCAGCGAGGGCCAGTAAAGCAAGAGTGAGTCGGCAGATCTGGGAACGCATCATGAGTATCTCGGGACCGGTCTTCAGACGGTCGATGTGGGTGGGCCGGGGCGTTGGTCCGGGTGCTGACCCAGCCGTTAAAACGCGAATTCTGCCAGATTCGACAGGCTTCAAGTAGCCCGGTTCCCCAGAGTCGTACCGGTTTCCGCGACAGTTCTACCCGCGCGGATGATGCTTGCCGTGCAGATCCTTGAGTCGCTCGCGCGCGACATGGGTGTAAATCTGGGTTGTCGACAGGTCGCTATGCCCCAGCAGGAGCTGCACAACGCGCAGGTCGGCACCCCGGTTCAGCAGGTGGGTCGCGAACGCGTGACGCAGGCTGTGCGGCGACAGT
>CAZFVT010000467.1:0-3083 GCA_964522355.1 uncultured Woeseiaceae bacterium
AGTCGTTGTCCTCAAATTCGAGATCTCGCAGGTAGAGCTCACCCGCGCCGGCCTCGTCGACGACCGCCACCTCGACGGTATGCGCGCCGGTCGGCAGGATCTCCTCGGTCACGAAGCTGCCGTTCTCATCGACCGGTACGGGACGGCCGGCGACGAACACCTGGTGACCCGCGGGAATGTCGTCACCGCGAACGCTGACGGTGCCGCTTGATAGCCCGATGTTCTGCGTCGTCAGTCGGTTGTCGCCGTATTCACCGCGTACATCGGGCAACGCGTTGTCGGCAACCGCGGTTGCAGATGGCTCGCCGACTTCGTCATAGACCACCCACAGTGGCTGGGCCTGAGTCTCATCGAAGTTTCCATCCGCGCCGTAGGAACGGAGCACGTACATAAGCTCGCCGACGGGGCCGCGGAACATCGAGGCGGGCGGCTGCCACTGGGTCACCGCATCCGGCTCAATATCGACAACGAACAGCGGTGCAGCCTCCAGGGACTGCCCGGCGCGGAAGACGCGGACCTCGGATCGCTCGATGAAGTACGAGTAGTTTGTGTACATCCGGAACGTGACTTCCGAGGCTTCAGGCTCAGCGCCGGGTCGATTCTCGACCGCAATGCGCGACGGTGTAGCGGTAACGCTCAGGCGCGGCGCCGAGCGCATGTTGTCGAAACCAAAACGAATGTCAGCTTCGGCCAGTGCGACGTCGGTGCAGCGCTGGATGTCCGACGAGCTGCGCTTCGGATCGTCAATCGGCTCGCCATCCACGGTGATGCGCATGAGGTTCAGGCCCAGCGGATGCTCGGGGCTGAGTTCGCGCGTCAGGCGGGTGATGTCCACGCCGTCGTAGTCATCAAGCACGGCGAGATCGTCGTAGACGACCTGCACGGTCACGTGCGAGGTGTCGCCGAGCAAAAAGCCGGCGTTCACCGGGTCGTCGGAGTGCACGTAACCACGGCCCTCGAACTCGAGCTGTGTCCGATCCAGTCCCATGCTTGTTCCGACCTGCTCCATGGCGCGTCGCGCCCGCGACATCGACAGGCCCACGTCGTCACCGTAGGCAGAAGCGATGCGCCTCGACAGGGTCTCGTTGCGGGTGTAGCCGACGAATCTCAGGCGCGGCCGTGTGCGATTCGCAATATCACCGAGGGCTCGCTCGAGCTTGCCGGCGAGATCCGCAGGAATGACCGGATTGCCATCGACGAACTGCAGGTCGTCCCAGCTGCCCCAGGGCGGATCGTAGACCCGGACCAAGGTTTCGGCACCGGCGTCTTCGGGACAAAGCTGCGGCTCGTCCGGCAGGTCCTGCAACGGATCGTCATACCAGAACTCAACTTCGACCCGGCGATTCAGCGCACGGCCGGTCGACGTCTGGTTGGAGCCCAGCGGTCGGATGGCGCCGTTACCATCGCTTTCTACAGCGGCCGTGGACAGTCCCATCTCGTCCTGGATGACCAGCGCGACGCGACGTGCCATGGCCTTCGACAGCCCGAGATTGGTGCCGTAGATGCGCTCGGCGCGTCCCGTCAGCGGTGCGTCATCCGAGTAGCCAACAAACTTGACCACCAGGTTCTGCTTGCCGGCAAGTCCCTGCCAGCCCTGGCGCACGCGTTCGACGAACGCGGCATCCACGTCAATGGTCTCTTCATCGTAGTAGATCGGCGCAACGACGTTCTGGATCCGGGCACGCTTGGCGTGGCCTTCAACGTAGCGCAGCTTACACACCGTCTCCATGCGGCAGACCTTCACCCGCTCGATCTCATGGGGGATGAGGAACTCTTCAAGGGAGACGGCATCGACCACCTCGTCGTACCAGACCTCGACATCGACGCGACGGTTAAGCGCTCGCCCGGCGGCGGTGTTGTTGCTGGCGACCGGCTGGGTATCGCCCGCCCAATCGTAGGTGACAGCATCCGGCGGCAGCGCCAGCAATCCCTGCAGGTGCTCGGCCGCCTGGCCGGCGCGTTCGCGCGAAAGACCGAAGTTATCGCCATAGATGGCCTGCAAGCGCGGCGACAGGCGCTCCGAATCAGCGTGACCGATCAGGTGGACGCGCACGTTGATGCGGTCGTTCATGCGGTCGAGTACGCGCTGGAGCTGGATGACGGTCTCGTCCGGAATCTGCGCGATACCCGTTTCGAAATAGATCGGGGGCACAAGGTCGGAGAGCTTGATCGTTTCGTAAGCCTCGGCGGCGACTTCGCGGGTTTCTACCCGGTCGCCGAGTTCCGCATTGACGTCCTCAGGGTTCTTGACCCACTGCATCAACGGCGTATCCGGTGACAGGTGTCGCTCGACAGCCTCGTGCACAACCGACGTCTCGACCTGGTCGGCAATCACGGGCGTACTCACCAGCCCGACGGCCAGCGTCGTCAATACTCGTTGCCAGCGACGCGCCATCATTGTCGCGTCACCTTCGGTACGTCCGGCGGGCCGCCCAGGCGCCAGAAGATTTCCGGCTCGATAGTGAGCTCGTAGGCATCGAGCTTGTTCCACTCACGGCGGATCTGCGCTTCAACTTCGTCCATGCGGGCCTTGACCAGCGCTTCTTCCTCGACGTCGGCTACATAGGCAAGGCGCAGCACCGACGGGGCTTTCGCCAGCTCCGCCAGCAGCATGGGTAGCCGGTGTTGCCACTGGGCGCGAATCTCAACCTGGCCGGGGACGAACACGGGGTCCGCCAGGTCCATGCCGACTACCCGATGAATCGTTGCGCCGAAGTTGATCTTGAGCGCCTTACCCCGGGTCGCGCGCTGCACCTGAATCGGGCGGGTAGTCGGACGGAAACCGCTGGGCAGCGAACGATCGTCAAGCTTCAGGACGAAGTTCGAACCGCGGAACTCATTCGGCACAATGGCGCAGGTGATGTGGTATCGGCCGAACTGGTCGGTCGTCGCCGCCAGGCCGCGTGTGGTCACAACCCGGGCACCGGCAATACCGTTCTCGTCCAGATCCTGGTAACCGTTCAGGTTTGTGTCCTGATAAACCTTGCCGGTGACGTCGGTACAGTCGAAGGTCGGGTCCGGCACGATACGTACGGTAGCAGTGGCAACCTCCGACAGCGCGCCACCGGTAAGGCCGCTGAACA
>CAZFVT010000468.1:0-3071 GCA_964522355.1 uncultured Woeseiaceae bacterium
AACGCCCAGAGCAAGGCCGCAATGGCCCCGCAGAAACCTGTCATGATCTTCGGGCTTCGCTTCATTATCGGCCGTCCTCCTCAAGGCCAAATGGCAGTCGCTTCACGGCCACCTTGCCGTTGCTCATCACCATCAGCACGTCATGCAACGCTTCGATGGTCTCCAGCGGATTTGCCGGCACAAGAATCAGGTCGGCCTCGAAACCTGCAACAATTCTGCCGGTCGTATCACCGACGCCGAGCAGCTCCGCGGCGCTGGTCGTTGCCGTTTGCAGCGCATCGAAGTTTGTCATTCCGAGCGCAACGAAGCGTTCGGCTTCCAGCGAAACTCGCCGGATGGAATCCATGCCGCCGCGGCTGTCCGTGCCGGTCGCGATCGGCACGCCTAAGCGATAGGCCGACTGAATCACGCGCTCGAGATGCGGCACCATGTGCAGGCCGCGCAGCCTCAGCACGTAGTTATTACTCTCTTGCCCGAGTTGATTCATCGTAATCCAGGTGGGCACGAGCCAGGTGCCGCGTTCTTTCATCAGTGCAAGCGTTTCATCGGAAAGGTAGGTGCCGTGCTCGATGCTCTTTGCCCCGGCCAGGACGGCTGCCCGGGCACCCTCGTCGCCGTGAGCATGCACCATCACCGGAATGTCGTGGCTTGCGGCCTGCTCGACGATGACTCGTAGCTGTGCCTCCGAGTAGACCTGCTGGCGAGGATCGGTACCCGGCAGGCCGGCCCGATCCGTGCCGCGGGTCTTGATGACCTTGGCGCCTCTGGCGGCATTGATATCAACGAGTAGCCGCAGCTCGTCGTCGCTGTTAACGCCGCCAGCGAGTGGGCCAAGGCGAGGATCGGCGAGCAGCGTTTCGCCCAGTCTCGGCGTCACAAACACGCCGGCGGCGATGATGTCGGGTCCGGGCAGGGCGCCGCTCCTGACGATCTCGGCGAGCGCCGCGTCCTGATAGGCAGACACGCCGGCGGTGCGCACGGTGGTGACGCCCGACCCAAGCAATATCCGGGCTTCGCCAAGCGTGCTGAGATGGGTGTGCGCATCGATAAGCCCCGGCATGAGGACGTTGCCCTCCATGTCGATCACGGCATAACCGTCGGTATCGGCGCTTTGCCGGGACGCAATCTGCTCGATGCGGCCATCCCTGACGAAGACAACGACATCCTCCTGCAGCCTGTCATCAACGCCATTGAACAAATGGGCGTTTACCAGCGCGTAGTCCTCGGCGCCGGCCAGTGCCGGCAGGAATAGTATGGCGAGCATCCGTCCCGCTAGTCTTCTCAGCACGTTGTCACTCCCCTTCGCTGCGTGATCCTGCCTTTCGGCCGCCTGAGGCAAGAATAACAGAGCCACCGGGACCCGGAGTTGGCACGCAACGTATACTCACGTCAGTTACCGGCGGTAAACGACAAGCATGACGACTAACCTTTCCGCGCTGGGTTTCGCGCCGTTCTTCAGTCAGCAGCTCACCGGCGACGAGCTTGAATCAACTCGGCCGATGCGCGTTATCGAAGTGCAGCGCAGCGGCGTCACGGTGAGCGACGGCGAGCTGGAGCTGCACCTGCCCCTGGAATCGGCCTGGTTCAGGGGACCGCCTGATTCGCGGCCCACAGTCGGCGACTGGGTGCTTGTTGATGCCGGGGACAAGCGCGTGCTGCGACTCCTCGAACGGCGAAGCGTGTTCAAGCGAGTCACTGCCGGGGAGAAGGTGGACGTTCAGCTTATCGCGGCCAACGTCGACACGCTGTTCATCGTTCTGTCCTGCAACGACGACTTCAACGCATCCCGATTGGAACGCTATCTTGCGCTGGCGACTGAGGCCTGTGTCTATCCCGTGGTCGTCCTGACCAAGAGCGACCTGACCGACAGCGCGGAAGAGTATCGACGCCAGGCGCAGGCGGTCGCTCGCGAGGCGCCTGTCGAGGTCGTCAACGCCCTCGACGCCGATTGCCTCGATGGACTCAGGGGTTGGGTGAGCAGCGGTTCGACGGTGGCGCTGGTCGGATCATCCGGCGTCGGGAAGTCCACGCTCGTGAATACGCTGGCCGGGCGCGCGGTCATGGCCACGAGCGGTATCCGCGAAAAGGACGCCAAGGGCCGCCACACGACGAGTTTCAGGGCGCTTCATTTGTTGGAGGGTGGCGGCATCCTGCTGGACGTGCCCGGCATGCGCGAACTGAAGGTCGCCGACGTTAGCGACGCGCTCGGTGAGGTCTTCGATGACATTGAATCGCTGGCCGGTGAATGCCGATTCTCAGACTGCCTGCATGAATCAGAACCCGGCTGCGCCGTGCAGGAAGCCGTCAGCGCCGGCCGTCTTGAGCCGCGACGCCTTGCCAACTACAAAAAGCTGCAGCGTGAAGACGCGCATCACAACCAGACTCTCGCGGAACGCCGCGAAAGCGGCCGGGCCTTCGGTAAGGTGGTGAGGGATGCGATGGCCGCGAAGCGGAATCGCACCGGGAGATAATCGAGCCATAGTCGACCGTCAACCTAACCGCGAGGATCGTCAGCGGGTGTCCCGTTCGTCGGCAGGTAGGACGGTTGTTCGTCCTGTGATGCCGCTCGCCTTACGTACGTGTCGATTGCGTAGGCGCTGGCACTGTCGAGATCGGCAGCCGATTGGCGCAGGTCGTCCAGCGCCTGTCGATAACGCCAGTCGCCCCAGATCAGCAAATCCCTGGCCACCCATCCCGCCAGTTGCGGATGGGTGCGTATCAGGCTGCCGTAGCTTTCGATGATGCGTGCTCGCAACTCCGGAACTTTGCGGTTGCCGTGCACGGACATGGCCTTCAGGATTTCCTCGACGTTTTCGGGCTTGCGATAACGGTCGCCAAGGTAGTTGGCTTCAAGCCAGTCAATCGCTTCCTTGTCGTCAACTTCGATGAGGGCCGCGGCCCATGCTGACAGGTTCAGGTTCCTGCTCCACCGGCGGTTGCTGTCCATCTGGGTCCTGATGACCTCACGATCGGCTTCCGTCGCGTTGACGCCTAGCAGGAGAATGAAGAGAGACCGCCACTCGAGGTAGCGCTCTTCCGCCAGGAACGTCTGCACCTGTTCGTCGGAGACG
>CAZFVT010000469.1:0-3045 GCA_964522355.1 uncultured Woeseiaceae bacterium
GGTACCTTCGCGTAGCCACTGTAACTTCCCGGCACCCATCGGCCGTCAGGTGGGGTTTCCCACCCGTACCACCCAAGTGATGCAGGTTGGCTATGGCGAGAATTTCAGAACGTCGGTTGCGAACCCGTCCAGTCGCCAGGACCTCTGGTTTACCGGCGGAGCCAGCATCGTCGAGGGCCGGCTGGACATCCAGTACAGCATCGATCGACTCGACCGGTACCTCTTGTCGCACGACGATCCGGAAGCCTTTATGCGACTGATCAGTGAACGATCGGTCACCCAGTTTCTTGCCGGCCTGCACGTCGATGACATCCTGACCACCGAGCGACAGGCGCTCGTCAGGAACGTTGCCGAGGCGCTGCAGGCCGGGCTTGATGAGTACGAGGTAGGCATCCAGGTTCAGGACGTGTCGATCGTGCACCTCGCGCCGCCGTTGTCCGGCGGCGTGTCAAACGCCTTTCGCCAGGTACAAAGCGCGCGCTCAGAACGCGAACGTGAGATCGAAAACGCCCGTTCCGGCGCTGCCCAGATTCGCTTCGACGCCCAGGCACAGGCCGAGACCATACGCAGCCAGTCGCAGGGCGATCGATTCGCCCGGGTCGAAAGCGCACGAGCAGAAGCCGAACGCTTCAAGGCACTCGCCA
Organism: uncultured Woeseiaceae bacterium; assembly: GCA_964522355.1. Lineage (GTDB taxonomy): Bacteria > Pseudomonadota > Gammaproteobacteria > Steroidobacterales > Woeseiaceae > JBFGFX01. The sequence goes on from CAZFVT010000469.1 coordinate 645, forward strand.
GGGAACGGGCGAATGCGCCTGAGCTCACTCGGACGCGCATCTATCGGGACGTGGTGCCCGAAGTCCTCCAGCGCGCCCGGCTTTACGTCATGCCCGGCGAGGCTGGCGGAATTACCGTAGAGGATCAATGACGTGAACCTAGCGCTTAGCCTGTTCGCACTGATTCTGGGGCCGCTCCTGTACATTAGCTGTCAAAACCGGGTGTTCGCACGCAGCGCGCTCGACGGCCTGCTGTTCGTGTCCATTGCAGGGCTGGTGATCGTTCACATCGTTCCCGACGTCTATGCGATCGCCGGGCTCACGGCACTCGCCTTCATGGTGATTGGCGTTGTGGTCGCCTTCATGGTCGAGCGGGTTCCGGATGTTGGCGGCAAGGACCATTATCGATGGATCGTCGTGCTCGGTGCCATCGGCCTCGCGCTGCACGCGGCGATGGATGGGGTTGCGCTGGTGCCTACCGAAGACCTTCCCGACTTCCGGGGCCTGAGCGCTCCCGACCCCGACCACATCGATCACGATCATGCCGGTCACGATCACGATGACCATGGGCATAGCCACGATCACGGGAGTGGACTTGAGGGCCTGCTAAGCAACCACCTCGCGCTCGGAGTGATCCTGCACCGTATACCTGTCGGCATGGCGATCTGGAGTGCCGTACGGCCGCGAATGGGAACGGCCTTCGCCGCCGGCGCACTCGCGATCATTGCCGCCGCAACCTCCGCCGCCTACCTGCTCGGCGAGCCGGTCGTCGCCCTGATGGAAGGCTCGAGCCTGGCCTGCTTCCAGGCCTTCGTCGCCGGCACTTTGTTACACGTCATCGTTTTTTCATCCGCGAACCGGGAGACAGACAAGACGCTCACCGTCGACCCGGTTGCGATTTTCGGCGAGCGGCTGGGTATTGTCGCCGCCCTCCTGATCCTATTCCTGGTGCCCCATGCTCATTAAACAACTGTCTTTCAGTAAGTCTTGCGGCCCGATACTCATCGCTGGCCTTGCCCCCTTCACCCTGCAGGCGCAACACGTTCACGGCGTAGCTGAGCTGGGCGTGGTCGTCGAAGGCTCGACGCTTGGCGTCACCTTCGAGGCACCGCTGGCAGACGTCATCGGCTTCGAACATGCGCCTGAGAACGACGAGCAGATTGCCAGTATCCGGCGCGCGGCCGAGACCCTCGAGAACGCCGGCAATCTGTTCATGCCCGCGGGCGCAGCAAACTGCAGCGTTAGCAGCCAGTCGATCGACGCGCCGGACTACTTCCTGCAGACGGCGGCAGGCCACGAGGAAGGCGACGATCATGACCATGCCGGCGAGCACGACCATGACGACGGACACGATCACGACGACCACGATCATGATCATGATGAATCGGTAGCCCACGAAGACGGTCACGACGAAAATGACCACGACGAGCACGACCATGAAGACCACGAGGGTCACGGCGCGAGTCACCACAGCAACCTGCTGGCAAGCTACGAGTGGTCCTGTGGCGACGTATCGCAGCTCAACAGTCTTGCGTTGAGCATTGCCTCCCACTTCGGCAGCGTTGAGACCGTCAACGTCCAGGTTCTTACGCCGTCCGGCGTCTTCGCCGATGAGCTTCCTGGCAGCACGGAATCGATTTCGCTGAATCTCCAGTAACGCAATGCCAGAAGCTCAGGAACGCGCCGGAAACGCCATAGAGATTTCCGGCCTCAGGTTTGGCTACGTGCCCGGCGAGGACATCCTGTCGATTGCCCGACTGGACGTGCCCGGCGCCCAGCGCGTGTTTCTCTACGGACCGAGCGGCTGCGGTAAGAGCACGCTGCTGGCCATGCTCGGCGGCGTGCTGATTCCGCGCGAGGGGGACGTGCACCTGCTGGGGACGAACTTCTCCGGCATGAAAGGTGCCGCACGCGACCGGTTCCGGGCGGATCACATCGGCTTCATCTTCCAGCAGTTCAACCTGGTGCCTTACCTGTCTGTGACCGAGAACGTCTGCCTGCCTTGTCGCTATTCGACGCGCCGTCTCAAGCGAGCGGCGGACGCTGACGGGTCTCTCGAAGCCTCCGCGGCGCGCCTGCTCGAGTCACTGGGGATTGATGGCCAGATGCGATCTCGCAAGACGACCGACCTGAGCGTCGGTCAGCAGCAGCGAGTTGCGGCAGCGCGGGCGCTGATCGGCCAGCCCGAGCTCATTATCGCTGACGAGCCAACCTCATCCCTCGATGCCGATCGCCGGCGGGAGTTCATTAACCTGCTGCTTTCCGAGTGTGACCGCGCGGGCAGCACGGTGATCTTTGTCAGCCATGACGCGTCGCTGGCAAATCACTTCGATGTGGCCATCGACCTGCAGCAGGCCAACGACCTCGGGGTTAAAACCGATGCTGCGTAACATCAGCAACACGCTGTCGCTGGTCTTCAAGA
>CAZFVT010000470.1:0-3041 GCA_964522355.1 uncultured Woeseiaceae bacterium
CGAGGTTCGACACCTACGGCCGCCTGGCCGGAGCAGAGCTCATTCCGCTGGAAGAGCTGGGTCGGCCGCGGATTGATGCGGTAATGACGCTGTCCGGTATTTTCCGCGACCTGTTGCCAAACCAGACGCGCCTGCTTGCCGAGGCGGCCTGGCTGGCGGCGAGCGCCGAAGATGAAAGTGTCGAGCAGAACTTCGTCCGCAAGCACGTTTTGCAGTACCAGGCGGACTGCGGCTGTGATTTCGAGACGGCCGCGCTGCGCGTGTTCAGCAACGCCAACGGCGCCTACGGTTCAAACGTCAACTTCCTCGTTGACAGCGGTAACTGGGACGACGATGAAAACCTGGCCGAGCAGTACTCGCGACGCAAGTGCTACGCCTACGGCCGGTCCGGAGCGCCGGAACGTCAGTCCGAGCTCTTGCAGCGTTCTTTGCAGGACGTCGACTTTACGTTCCAGAACCTGGAGTCCGCCGAGGTTGGCATAACCACGATCGACAACTATTTCGACACCCTGGGCGGCATCAGCCGCGCCGTGCAGCGCGCCAAGGGCGAATCAGTTGAAGTCTACATCGGCGACCAGACCGGCGACCGGAACGCGATACGCACGCTTTCGGAACAGGTCGCCCTGGAGACCCGGACACGCGTGCTCAATCCCAAGTGGTACGAAGGGATGCTTGAGCACGGCTATGAAGGCGTCCGGCAGATTGAAACGCACGTCACCAACACGATGGGCTGGTCGGCAACGACCGGCAAGGTGGCGCCCTGGGTTTATCAGCAGATCAGCGACACTTTCGTGCTCGACGACGAAATGCGCAATCGCCTCGCCAGCCTGAATCCGGCGGCGTCGGCAAAAGTAGCCAGTCGACTTCTCGAAGCGCATGAACGCCAGTACTGGACACCGAGTCCGGAAACGCTGGAAGCGCTGGAGAAAGCCGGTGAGGAACTCGAGGATGTTCTCGAAGGTGTATCGGAGGTAGCAGCAGCATGAGACAAGGCCAGGCAGCAGCAGGGCAACAGGCATTTCCCGTTCCGGTCAAGGTACAACCCGGCCGGCCCGACGGTGCAGGGAGCCTGCAGGTTCACCTCGATCCGGAGGACAAGATCGACGGTGCGAAAGTCTTCGCCGTTTACGGCAAAGGCGGCATCGGCAAGTCGACGACGTCGTCGAACCTTTCCGTCGCGTTCAGCAAGCTTGGCAAGCGCGTGCTGCAGATCGGCTGTGACCCGAAGCACGACTCGACCTTCACCCTGACGAAGAAGCTCATGCCCACGGTGATCGACGTGCTGGAATCGGTGGAGTTTCACTCCGAGGAGCTACGCGTCGACGACTTCGTTTACGAAGGCTACAACGGCGTCATGTGCGTGGAAGCCGGTGGCCCACCGGCGGGCACCGGATGCGGCGGCTACGTCGTCGGTCAGACCGTCAAGCTCTTGAAGCAGCACCACCTGCTAGAAGATACCGATGTGGTGATCTTCGACGTGCTGGGTGACGTCGTCTGCGGTGGTTTCGCAGCGCCGCTGCAGCACGCAGAGCGTGCGCTGGTCGTGGCCGCCAATGACTTCGATTCGATCTTCGCCATGAATCGAATCGTCGCCGCAATCTCGGCAAAGGCAAAGAACTACAAGGTGCGGGTCGGGGGCGTCATCGCCAATCGCAGCGCAGCCACGGACCAGATTGACGGCTTCAACGAGCAGATTGGTTTGAAGCGGCTTGCTCACTTTCCGGATCTCGACGTCATTCGCAAGAGTAGATTGAAGAAATCCACGTTGTTCGAGATGGAAGAGTCACCTGAGCTTGCGGCCGTTCAGCAGGAGTACCTGCGGCTTGCGCAGTCATTGCTCGATGGCACCGACGAGCTCGCGCCCAGCCCGATGCGTGATCGGGATCTATTCGATTTTCTGGGTTTCGATTGATGCACTCATCGTCCTACATTGATCGTCGCAGCCGATTGACGACGTATTTTGACCAGACCGCCGCCGCGGCCTGGAAAACCCTGACGTCGAATTCGCCGGTCAGCCGGATTCGCGCCACGGTTCGTGCCGGTCGCGACGAGATGCGGGCAACCTTGCTTGATTGGCTGCCGGAGGACCTGCGCGGGCGAACCCTGGTCGACGCGGGCTGCGGTACCGGGCTGTTGTCCGTCGAAGCCGCGCGCCGGGGTGCTCACGTTGTCGCTATCGACGTGGCAGCGAGCCTGGTGGAAGCGGCGGAGGAACGTCTCCCGGACGATCTCGGCGAAGGTTCGATTGAATTTCGCGTCGGCGACATGGTTGCCGATCTGCCCGCATCGGCCGACTACGTCGTTGCCATGGATTCCCTGATTCACTACGACGCGGCGGACGTGCTGGCCAGCGTCGAGGCCTTCGCCGCCTGCGCGCGACACAAGATTGTTTTTACCAGTGCGCCGCGTACGGCGTTGCTCGGCGCCATGCATTTTGTCGGCGGCTTTGTACCCAGGAGCGAGGATCGCGCGCCGGCGATTGAGCCGATTCGGATTTCCGAGCTGCGGCGGGACATCGATAAGCGTCTTGGGGCTGCAGGCTGGCGGGCCGCCAGGACCGAACGTGTCTCGCGCGGTTTCTATATTTCGCAGGCAATAGAAGTCACCATGTAATGGCAACCGAACTGGACAGGAACGAACTTCGCATTGCTCGCATTCGCAATGCGTTGATGCCGTTTGCCGATGTGCATACGGAAGAGTTGCCGCTGTCGCGGGTGCTCCGCCTGTCCCTGTTCCAGGTTTCGGTTGGCATGGCCCTGGTGCTGATCACCGGCACGCTGAATCGCGTCATGATCGTCGAGCTTGGCGTCGCCGCCTGGTTCGTTGCGTTCATGATTGCCTTGCCGGTCGTCTTCGCACCGCTCAGGGCTCTGATCGGGTTCCGCTCCGACCAGTACCAGTCGGCGTTCGGGATTCGGCGCATACCCTTTATCTGGGCCGGCACGCTGGCCCAGTGGGGCGGATTGGCCATCATGCCGTTTGCGGTGCTTATTCTTTCCGGTGACGGGCACGGGCCGATCATCTACGGCCAGCTCGGTGCG
>CAZFVT010000471.1:0-3037 GCA_964522355.1 uncultured Woeseiaceae bacterium
CGCAGACCCCTGCTTCCCGGAAATATCGAGTGAAAACAGGCATTTCTGCGTTGAAAAACTTTTAATGCAGATTAAAATAATCGACTCACAAGCGGAACTCAAGGCCAGTGGCCACAAAACCGACAGAAACCCGTTTCAGCGCTAAACGCGCCCGTATCCTGAAGGCGGCTGCCGGCTGCTTTAACGAGAAGGGTTACAGCGGCACCTCACTGAAGGATGTCGCGCGGCGCCTGAGCCTGACAGACGCAGCGCTCTACTATTACGTGCGCAATAAAGAGGAACTCGTCTACCAGTGCTACCTGCGTGCGGCTGAGCTCGGCAGGGAGGCCATGGAGCGGGCAATGTCTGATGGCGAAAACGGACTCGAGCAGGCGCGGCTATACCTCCAGTACCACGTCGAAATCATGGTCGGAGAGCGAGGCCCGGTCGCTATCATGAGTGAAATCCCGTCACTCGATCGCAGGCACCGCGACGAAATCCTGGCCGCGTCCCGGCGCCACAGCCGCGCGTTTGAGAAAATCCTGAGCGAGGGTATTGCCGATGGCAGCATCGCGGATTGCGACGCGACAATGACCGGCAGCGCGATCATGGGCGCGATTAACTGGATACCCAAGTGGTTTCACGGTGACGCGCGGACGGCGGCTGCCATTCTCGAACAGTTCCCGACCGTTCTGACGGCAGGACTGAAGAGTCGCGAGGGTGCCTCAGGCTAGTTCCTGGGATCCGTAAAAACCGGCGCTCTTTGCTCCACATTGGCGGCCACCGCTTCTTTCTGGTTAGCGCCGGCCATAACCCGCATCTGCAAGTCGGCCTCCAACGCCAGGAGGCGTTCATCACGCTCTTCGTAGCTTTGCTGCAGCAGGCGCTTGGCGGCTCGAACCGCGTCAGGCGACCGGGCGGCAACCTCGGCGGCAAGTTCCCGCGCATGGGCCAGCGGGTCATCGGCTATAGCGGTTAGAAGGCCCAGTGCCTTCGCCTCCTCTGCGGCGACGATGCGACCCGTCCAGGTCAGCTCAGCGGCCCGGTCATAGGGCAGGATCGCAGGGAGCAAAGCCGAGATGCCCATGTCCGGGATGAGGCCCCATTTCGTCTCCATGATGCTCATCTTCATGTCCGCCGATGCAATGCGCAGGTCTGCACCCATCGCGATCTGAAAGCCGGCGCCGAACACGACGCCGCGAAGCGCGGCAATGACCGGCACGGGCATGGAGCGCCAGACGTAGGCCGCCGATTGAAAGTAGTTCGCCGGCGAACCTTCGAGGGGCTGCATCCGTGCCGGGCTGACGCCTGAGTCCGTGAACGTGCTGACGTCGATGCCGGCACAGAAATTGTCCCCGGAGCCGGTTAGCACCACGGCTCTGACTGAAGCATCCGCCGAGAGCGCCGCCCCTGTCTCAATGATGGCGTCGAACATCGCCGCATCCACCGCGTTGTGCTTTTCGGACCGGTTCAGCGTTACCTGCGCCACATGATCGGTGATTTCTACGACGATTCGTTCGCTCATGGCACTCCCTTTAGCTCCCTTAATGCGCCGGCTCAACCGGCGAGCGTGCACTTGCCATTGTCGATGACGATGGAGTCCCGCTCCGGTACCCGGCAGCGAAAAGACACCTCATTGCCGTCCTGCCACATTTCCGTACGGATGAGGTCACCCGGATAGACCGGCGCGGAAAACCGGACGTCCATCCCGGTAATCAAGGTGAAATCAAAATCGCAAATTGTCTCGAGGATCGCATGGCAGGCGATGCCGTAGGTACATCGTCCCTGCAGCACGGGTCGACTGAAGCCGGCCCGGCTGGCCGCCTGCCACTCGACGTGCATGGGGTTCATGGAGTCCACGAGGCGAAAGATCAGCGCCTGGTTCGGCGGCGTCTGAAAATCGCAGGTCAGATCGGGATCACGCCGCGGTAATGAATGATGCTGCGGTGCCTGCCCGCTGACCGCGCCGTCCGAACCGTCCCCACGCGCCAGCAAGGTGCGTCCGACGTTGGCCAGCACCGTGTCGTCCTTGGCGAGCCGAAGCTCTGTGTCCACCGTAATGAGAGCGCCGACGGCTTTGCCGAGATTGGCATAGCCAGTGACCCGCCGATTGGCCAGCATATCAGCGCGGGGTGGCAATGGCCGATAGAGATCAAGACGTTCTCCCACGTGGACCAGGCGTTCGTAGTCCCACCCAGAGTCTTTCAGGAAACCACAGTGGAGAAAGCGATTCGCCATCGTCGGAATCGTCCGCATGGGCCCGTTCTCGTAAACGTATGCGAGCTGGTCGCGTTGCGACGGGTCCCGGCCGAAACCCAGCGACAGGGCGTACTGTATGCAATCCCTTTCGTCGTACGAGCAGGGTTCGTCGTCGGCACGTTGTGCCGTCAGTACTTCGGGCTTTAGTGGCATTGCTGCGGACTCGGTCCTTGCAGGGCAGCGGCGGCAAGGCCGGATTCTATTGCGGTGGCAAGCGGCGGGCAACATAGCTTAGGATCAGGTCTCTCCACCGGCGGCGGAACACGCTCAAAAATTCAATGCTCGCTCGCGGAACGACAACCCTGAGGCTCGCTCACCGCACGGAAGCGCCCACACTGGCGAACATGTCCCGCTCCCTCGTCGAGCACGGCCTGCGCTGGCGCTGGACCGCGCGCCGCGTGCGAGAAGCCATCAGCGACAAGGAGACGATCGCGCTGGTGGCAACCATCGAAGGCGAGATAGTCGGCTTTGCGATCATGCGATTTGGCGACGAAGCCGCCCACCTGCACCTCCTGGCCGTCGACCCGCGATACCGGCGCCAAGGTGTCGCAACAAAACTCATGGACTGGCTGGAAGCGGCCTGCCGCACGGCAGGCATGCATCACGTCCGCCTGGAAGTGCGCCTCGAAAACCTGCCTGCGAGGCAGTTCTACCTACGCCTCGGTTATAACGAGCGCGGCCAGATCAAAGGGTATTACGACGAGCGGGAGTCGGCCGCCGTTCTGTTCAAGCCGCTCGTCGGGCTACGCACCGGCTCTTAGCGCCAGCGACCAGCCCAGCGACGCACGCGGCTTTACGG
>CAZFVT010000472.1:0-3036 GCA_964522355.1 uncultured Woeseiaceae bacterium
CCAGTCGTTCGCCCGTCTTTGGGTCGAGTACCACGATCGGCGGCTCGTGGCGGCCGACACAGCTGTTGCTCTTGCAGCGGTGCATGACGTACAGGCGCCCGTCCGGTCCGCCCTCGGCGGCGATGACCGCGGCCCATTCGCCGTTGTTGCCAGGGGGCGGTTCGCCCCAGGGCTCGATACGCGTGTACGGATTGGGCCGGCTGTTGCCGTTGGCGATCGGGCCGTAGACCGCCACCAGCTTCTGCAGTGCGTCGTTCAGCGGGCTGGTCGTCCCCTCGTTAGTAATCGCCCGGTCAATGTTCGGGTTCTGCCGGATCGGCGTCGGCTCTCGCTGCTGTGCCGCGGCAGAAGCTGCCAGGCAAATGCTGATCAGGAGTGAGGCGACGGGGAGTTTCAGGAACACGGGCGTCTCCGGTGAAGATAGATTGCTTGAGTCTACTTCACCGGAGACGGTCGAGCGTTCGCCGCCTTCGATCAGGCCGCCTCGACGTGGGTTCCGCGAATCGGGTAGTTGTTCTCCGGATTGCGGATCCATTCGAGGCCCGAGACGAGTGCCTCAAGCTCCGGCCGCACAAAAGGATTGTTGGATAGATCGACGACCTGGACGTTGCCTTCCGCATTGATGACGAAGAGACCGGGTTCGGCGAACAGGTGGTCGGTTTCTTTTTCCGAGCGCGGCACCGAGATGTATACCCCGAGTGATTCCATCTGTTCGAGCGTCAGCCCGTAGAAGAGCGGCACGCGGGTGTCCAGGCGTTCGAGATGGTTTTCCAGTTGTGCCTTGCTGTCGCCGGAAACGGCAGCCACGCCGACACCAATCGCCGCGAGTCGTTCCAGGAACGCATCCAGATTGTTCAGATACTTGGTACAGAGGGGACAGTGCTGGCCGCGATACACCACGACCATCTGCCAGTCGGCATCGCCGGTGGGTTTGCTGATGTCGACGGTCTCGCCGTCGAGCGCCGTAACGGCGAGGGCCGGAAAACCGGCCCCCGCTCTGATCTTGTTTGAGTACATGGTTCGTCCTTAGGTCAAGAGGGTCAGGCGGCGTGATGCATATCGTATACGGCCTGCTCGAGGTCGCGGTAGTTGCCGCGCCAGACGCCGAACATCTGCTCGCTGCCGTCATCCGGGAAGATGTCGGCGTCGCCGTTCTCGATGCCAGCGACGATGCGGCGCGCCGTGTCTTCCGGGCTCGCTTTGTCCATTTCGAGATCTTTCGCCATGTCCGTATCGATCGGGCCAGGGTTCACCGTATGCACGCTGATACCGCGCAGTGCGAGCTCGATGCGCAAGCCCTGGCTGACGGAGAATAGCGCCGCTTTCGACGGGCTGTAGCCGCCAAGGCCCGGGAAGTTAACGAAGGCGCCAATGGTGACGACATTAACCAGCGCCGCTTCATCCCGCTTCTCGAGAATGGGCACGAATCGCCTGGCCATCGCCAGGGTGCCGTAGTAGTTCACGTTCATGTCGGCCTCGACGGACTCAACTGGCATTTCCAGCACGCTGCCGAACTGGAGAGTGCCGGCGTTGTTGATGAGCACGTCGATGTCATTGGCGGTGCCGGCCGCAGTATCAATAGTCGCTGAATCCGTGATGTCGATAGCGAGCGGCACAACGCGGTCATCGTCAAAGTCCGGCAGGTTGTCGGGGTTTCTTGCGCCGGCGTAGACCTTCGCCGCCCCGGCCTGCAGCAGCGCGTCGACGGTCGCCCGGCCGATGCCTCGGTTGGCGCCTGTTACCAGTACGTTCTTGTTTCTCAGTTCCATGATTCTGTCTCCGGTGGGGTTGTTGTTGCTTGGTGAGGAGAAGATTAGGCTGTGCAGATATTCTCGTAAACGATTAATATTGCGTTATAAATGTGCAAATATGCACATCAGGACCCAGAGGTCTCTCGCGATGAATTGGGACGATGCCCGCTACTTTCTTGCCGTCTGTCGGAGCGGTTCCGTCAGCGCCGCCGGCAAGGCGCTCGGCGTGAATCACACCACCGTTTCGCGGCGCATTGCCGCGTTTGAGGCTGATCTCGCCACCCGCCTGTTCGATCGACATCGTGACGGTTACGTCATGACCCAGGCGGCTGAAAATATGTACGACAGCGCGCTGCGGATGGAAGAATATGCCCAGTCCATTGACCGCATGATCTACGGCAGGGATGCCGAGCTGCGTGGGCCGCTGACTTTAACGGCGCCGTACGATCTCACTAACCGCCTGCTGGTTGACGCACTGCCGGATTTCCAGAAGCGCTATCCGTCGATCGATCTGGAGCTTCTTACGACGACCGGCCTGGTCGATCTTGCTGCCCGGGAAGCCGACCTTGCCATTCGGCTTACGGCAAAGCCGCCGGAGTACCTGGTTGGCCGGAAACTGATGCCGCTCCGTCACGGCGTCTATGCCACGCGAAACTATCTGCGGCGACTGAACGACACACCCGCCGTGATCCTGTTTCGCGGCGACAAGACTATGCCCGAATGGGTGCGTAAGCATTTTCCACGCGCTCGCGTCGCGTTACGAACCGATAACCTCATGACCATGATCTCCGCTGCCAAAGCCGGGATCGGTCTGGCCCGCATGCCCTGCTTTGAGGCGGACAGTCACCGCAAGTTGTTACGGCTGGATCTCGACCTGACTCCGTCCGATTGGGGCATCTGGATCCTGAGCCACGTAGACCTGAGATCGACGGCTCGCGTTCGCGTTGCCCGCGAATACATGACCGAGACTTTGCTGGCCAATCAGTCGCTGGTGCTTGGCGAAACCAGCCGCTACTTCGAGGCAAACGGATAAGCGTTCACGATGCCGCTCGTGGTACTGTCGCGGCGGCATTTCTTAAAGAAGGTGGTTCGATGCTCACGCACGTCATGGTAGGTACCAACGATCTCGACAAGTCCAAGCAGTTCTATGACGCCGTGCTGGCGACGCTCGGCGTCCCGGAACCGCGCGACGACGGCGGCCGGCGCTTCATGTATCGCAGCAACGGCATGACTTTTGGCATTACCGAACCTATCGACGGTGAACCGTCTACCGCCGCGAATGGCG
>CAZFVT010000473.1:0-3006 GCA_964522355.1 uncultured Woeseiaceae bacterium
GATCCTCACCCCTGATGGCCGAGGCCATCGCCCAGCCGGCGGCGTTCGGACTCTGGGTAGCCAGGTTGCCGGAAATGGAAAAAATATTGGCTTCCGCATTGTGATAGAGAATCGGCAGCTGGCGTCCCTTGCAGCTGTCCCGCGTGTTCGACAGACACTGACACATCATGTCGACGAGCCGTGTGCCCCGGTACAGGAACAAGCCCTGGTTGCGGTACGACGGAAAGCACATATCGCCCGGACGGAGCGCCATGCCCTGGCCGATGGATACCGCTTCCTCGCCGAGTGCCTGGACGTAAAAGGAGATGCGGCCCTGGCGCTGGATTTGCCACATGCGCTGATCGAAGACGCGATTGAGCACCATCCATCGCAGTCCGACCTGCAGCTTCTCCGGGTCGAGCTTCGGGTTCCACGGGCCGACGGCTTCATGATCGTCATTCAGAACGCGGACGAGGCCGAAGCTGAGGTGCTCTATGTCCCGGGTGCGGGCATCAATTGGCGGACGATCAATCTCGCCGGCCGGCGACAGGTTGAGGTAACTGAAGTCCGGCGTCTCGCCGGGCCGCGCCGACGGTCGCGGAATATGCAGTCGAGATTTGTTCGGCATGCCAAAGGACCCCATAGACGCCACAGGTTGCGTCTGCACTGTACCGGTGTTGCGGCCGGTAGCGTTCGCGGCGGCGAAGCGCTGCGGATTCTCGCATGATAGCGGGGGTCGGCGCATCTGCGTATTGTGGTAGGCGGTATCGAGCCCTCGGCAGGCGCCGGCAAGCGACAGGTCAGACAAGGTTCCGGAAGATGGACGAGAAAAAACTGCAAGCGCTGAAAGATCGCTTCGAAAGCGACCCGGGCCGCATCGACGACAGCCGTTTTCGTCGTGTGGCGGATTACCAGTTCACCGCCAGCGACCAGCGTCGAATGCCGTTTGCCGGCATGCCGACGCTGCTCGACGCACCCTGCAGCGAATCCCTGGAAGGCCTGGACGTAGCCCTGATCGGCGTCCCCATGGATCTCGGCGTCACTAACCGACCCGGCGCCCGATTCGGGCCGCGGGCCCTGCGGAGCATTGAACGGGTCGGTCCGTATCATCACGCGCTGGACGTTATTCCCTTCAGCACTCTCCGCTGCGCGGACATCGGCGATGTGCCGTTTCGCAGTCGATACGACCTGATGGCCTGCATCGACGACATCGAGGTGTTCTATCGCGGGGTCGTCGATGCTGGCGTTCGGCCGCTTTCCGTTGGTGGCGACCATTCTGTGACGCATCCGATTCTGAAGGCGGTCGGGCAGGCTGCGCCGGTGGGCTGCATTCACATCGATGCCCACTGCGACACCTCGGGCGAGTTCGAGGGGGCCAAGTTTCAGCACGGAGCGCCATTCAGGCATGCCGTCCTCGATGGCGTGCTCGATCCCGAGCGAACCATCCAGATCGGCATACGCGGCAGCGCGGAGTACCTCTGGGAGTTCTCCTACGAATCCGGAATGACGGTGATCCATGCCGAGGACTTCGCCCGGCTGGGTGTCGAGGCCGTCATCGCCCGCGCGCGTCGGGTCGTCGGCGACGGGCCGGTTTACGTCAGCCTGGACGTCGACGGGCTGGACCCGGCATTCGCACCGGGAACCGGCACGCCGGAGATTGGCGGCCTGACCCCGAGGGAGGTCCAGGCGCTGTTCCGCGGCTGTGCTGATCTGAACATCGTTGGCGGCGATGTCGTCGAGGTTGCGCCGCAATACGATGCGACGACCAATACCGCCCAGGTCGGGGCACAGATGCTGTTCGAAATCCTGTCGATGATGGCCGCCGACGCCCGTAGTTAAGGATCCCTGGGACGCCGGAAATAGGCGTTTGTGGCATTGCAGTAAAGCCCCGCCTTGCCCTATAATCCACGCCGACGAGGAGGGAGTGAGACGCAGAAATCGGGCGACTCGCAACCCCGCTACCAGAACTGTTGGTAGACAACGAGCCCCGCCGAGGGGTTTTTTGTTGTCCGAAAGGCCGGACAGGAGGTACTGGCCGGTATAACAATAATGGGCCTATGGCCCATTTTTTGTTTTTGAAAACAGGGATTTATTGGTTTATCGATGACTAGCGAAGAGTTGGAACAGTTGCTCGCGCCGGCCGTCGGCGAACTGGGTTACGAGATCACCGATCTGGAGGTGAAAGTCGGTGGACGCGACGGCGTCGTGCGGCTGTTCATCGATCACCCGGACGGCATTGGTCTCGAGGACTGCGAGGCAGTCAGCCGCGAGGTAAGCATGATTCTCGACGTCGAGGATCCGATCCCGGGGCAGTACAACCTGGAAGTGTCTTCGCCGGGGCTTGATCGGCGGCTCAGAACGAGAGCGCACTTCGAGAGATTCGCTGGTGAGGAGGTGCGCGTGAAGATGCGCGTGCCGATCGAGGGCAGAAGGAATTACCGGGGCGCGATTCGCGCCGCGGACGATGAAAATGTGGACGTCGAGGTCGATGGTCAGCTGCACAGCCTGCCCATCGGCAATATTGCGACAGCCCGCCTGATTCCGTCTGAGTAAAGACGGTTTCGAAGTTTTTGGAGTATCTAGTTGATGAGTAAAGAAATTCTCATGGTCGTTGACGCCGTCTCGAACGAGAAGGGTGTCGAGAAGGACATCATCTTCGAGGCCATCGAAGCGGCACTGGCGTCTGCGACCCGGCGTCGCCACGGTGACGACATCGAAGTTCGCGTCGCTATCGATCGCGAGTCCGGCGACTACGACACGTTCCGGCGCTGGCTGGTGTTCGAGGACGAATCGACCGAACTCGAGGTGCCGGATCGCGAGCTGCGGATGATCGACGCCGTCGATATCGACCCGAACGCGGAGCCCGGCGGCTACGTCGAGGTGCCGATGGAATCCGTTGAGTTCGGTCGGATTGCCGCCCAGACTGCCAAACAGGTCATCGTGCAGAAGGTTCGCGAGGCAGAACGCGAGCAGGTCGTCGAGGAATTCCAGGGTCGCGAAGGTGAGCTGCTGTCCGGTCTGGTCAAG
>CAZFVT010000474.1:0-2999 GCA_964522355.1 uncultured Woeseiaceae bacterium
GCGTCTCATAAAGCTCTTCGGGATGCCCGCCGTTATGGCAGTTACCGGCGCCCGCGTTGAACAACGTGTCGCCGCTGAACAGGGCGGGCTGGTCTTCGGCCCGGAACAGGCAGATATGACTCATGGTGTGGCCGGGCGTATCGAGGCAGGTCAGCTCGACCGTCTCGCCGACCTGTATAACGTCACCGGCTGCCAGCCCGCGATCGACGTTGGGGATCCGCTTGCCGGCGTTTTGGTGGGCGAGGAGGCGCGCACCAGTCGCGTCGATCATGCCCTTGTTGCCGCCGATGTGATCGCGATGTTCGTGCGTGTTCAGGACCTGGGTTATTTGCCAGCCGTTCCGCTCGGCGACCGCGAGACAGGTCTTGAAATCGAGAGGGTCGATGGCAAGCGCATCGCCCGTCTGGCCGCAGGCAACGAGGTAATTGAAGTTGCGCAGCGGGCTGGCAGTCCAGATTTGTTCGACGATCACGGCGGCCCTCCCGGGTGTGTGTCCACAGCTGAAATTGCTGTCGTCGACCGCTATTGTACGAGTCCGCGCCGCAAAGGCGATGATCAGGCAGGTCGGCAGAATCCCGATGAGTACGCTCTACATTGTCCGCCATGGGCAGGCGAGCCTGTTCGCCGATGACTATGACCAGCTCTCGCCGCTCGGCGTGGCCCAGTCGGCTGCGCTGGGTTCGCGCTGGCTGGAAGAACGGGTGCAACCGGACGGCGTATGGACCGGCGAATTGCGCCGTCAGATAGCGACCGCCTCTGCCGTGGATGATGTGTTCACGAGCG
This sequence comes from uncultured Woeseiaceae bacterium, assembly GCA_964522355.1. Taxonomy (GTDB): domain Bacteria; phylum Pseudomonadota; class Gammaproteobacteria; order Steroidobacterales; family Woeseiaceae; genus JBFGFX01. The sequence goes on from CAZFVT010000474.1 coordinate 784, forward strand.
CGGGAAAAGCGATGCCGGTTCCTGAACGTATGAACGGCTTCGATGAATACCCGGCAGAGGCCCTGCTGGCGACCGTCGGCGAGCAGCTAAGAGCTGAACGCCCCGATATCGCCGAGATGGCAGATACCTTCGAAGCGGCCGGCGAGGGCAGCGGCGACCCGGTGACCCGCTATCGGTTCTTACATCGCTACCTCGAGGCCGTCATCGGCTGCTGGGTACGTGGCGATTACGATCACGAGCCGGGCTATCCGGTGACCTGGAGAGCCTGGAGCGAGGGCGTAAGGGAGGCGCTGGGTAAGGTCATGGCCGCAACCGGCAAGGGGCAGACCGCAGCAATATTTACCTCCGGCGGCGTCGTCGGCTTAAGCCTGCAGACAGTGATGGAGGCGCCTGACATAAAGGCAGCCGAGGTGAACTGGCGGGTGTATAACGCGTCGGTAAGCCGTTTCACCTTCAGCGGCGGGAAGCGAATCTCCCTGGACAGCTTCAATTCCGTCAGTCATCTGGCGCGAGAGCAGCTGACCTACCGCTAAACGATGTGGTTATTTTACAACGATTGCATATGTATTGCTCTCCGCGACTGCGTTGGCCTTGTTGTAATTGACACAGCGGATCAATTCTGAGAAGTTACTGCGGACTCTGAAGTCTCGTTTCAACAACAACTACAGAATCGAGACGTCGGCAGGCAACAAATTAAAGATACCTTCAGGTACACATCTTGGCGGGGGACTAGGGCCAAGCGACTGGTACTAAGGTGCAGCGGCTCCGATTAAGGAGCCGCTTTTTTTTGGTCCCGGGTTCACAGAGCGCCGCTCAGGACTGATTAAGGGCTTCCCAGATGGCAAGCGGCGTCACGGGCATGTCGATGTGCCGGATTCCGTGCCCGGCCAGGGCGTCCACGACCGCGTTAACAAACGCCGGCGCGGCGCCGATCGTACCGGCTTCGCCAGCGCCCTTTATGCCCAGCGGATTGCGTGGCGAGGGCACCTCCTGGTAGCGAAACTCCACGTCAGGCACCCAGTCGGCGCGCGGCATCGGGTAATCCATGAACGTCGCGGTCAGCAACTGGCCGGTATCCGGGTCGTAGACGGCGTGTTCGCCGCAGGCCTGGCCCAGCCCCTGGGCGACGCCGCCGACAATCTGGCCCTCCAGGATCAGCGGGTTGACGACCGTTCCGACATCGTCTTCGACCACGTAGCGCAGGAATTCGTAGGCACCGGTCTGCGGATCGATCTCGATCTCGCACAGGTGGCAGCCGTTGGGAAACGTTCCGGCTTCCGGCGTGAACTCCTCGTGGCTGGCAAGGCCTGCATTGACGCCATCCGCCGGTTGCTCGTAGCTGGCCCTGGCGACCTCGGCGAGTGTCAGGCTGCGGTCGGTGCCCGCGATTCGAAACTCGCCGCGCTCGAAGTCGATGTCTTCGCGCGCCGCTTCGAGCAAGTCGCCTGCCTGGGTTTTTCCGGATTCGATGAGCGTGCCAACGGTGTGAAACAGCGCCGAGCCGCCGATGGCCATGGACCGCGAGCCGGCGGTGCCGCGACCGGTTGGGACTTTCGCCGTGTCGCCCTGGACGATGTCAATGCTGTCCATGGGGACCCCGAGGCCGTCGGCGATCATCTGCGCGAAGCTGGTCTCGTGACCCTGCCCGGTTGACTGCGTGCCTATGAGAACCGTGACCCGGCCGTCTTCCTCGATCTTCACATGAGTCTCTTCGCTGCCGAGCGCCGAGCAGACCTCGATGTAGTAGGCGAGGCCCAGGCCTCGCAGCTTGCCGCGGCTGGCGCTTTCGTCTCGCCGAGCCTCGAAACCCTTCCAGTCGGCTCGCTCGAGCGCGGCATCCATGAGCCGTTCGTATTCGCCCGAGTCGTAGCTGCTGCCGGTAAAGGTAGTGTGCGGAAACTCGTCAGGGCGAATGAAATTTCGGCGGCGGAGGGTGTCGGCCGCGATCCCCGTTTCCCGCGCCGCATGGTCCATGAGGCGCTCAATGAGGTAAGCCGCTTCGGGCCGGCCGGCGCCGCGATAGGCGTCCAGCGGTACGGTATTGGTAGCCGCCATCGTGACGGCAACATAGCCGACCGGCACGTGGTAGCAACCCGCACTCATGGTCGTGCCGTACCAGGGCACGGCGGGTCCGATCTGACCGCAGTAGGCGCCGGTCGAGGCATCCATCCGAATGTCGAGAGCGAGAATTCGGCCTTCGCTATCCAGGGCCATCC
>CAZFVT010000475.1:0-2995 GCA_964522355.1 uncultured Woeseiaceae bacterium
CTATCCGGCACCATTTTTCCCCGCCTTTGTATCCTGCGCTCAGGGCGCTTCGGACACGGGTAGCCGAAAGACGGCAAACCCGTCCAGCCGCTGCCGGCTAAGATCCGGCACGTAGCGTGCATCCGCCACCGTAATGAATTGCTCGCCGTCAATTGTCTCGATCAGCGAATACGGAAACCGTGCCCAGTGCATGAACCAGCCGCCGTAGCGAGTGGCGGCCACCTGCTCGAGGTTCTGCCGCGGGCCTTTTGCTATACGGCGGCCGGTTAACCTGAATGGTTCACTCTCGCCATAGCGGTACTCGCCCATCAGGTACTCATCCGCGTACTCCAGGACCAGTTCCCGGCGACGGAAATCGTAAGGGACGGGCGATGCGAGCAGGCGAAGCGGTGTCTCAGCAACGCTGGCGACGGCCGCGTTTTCGGCCAGGCGAGTGATGTTGGCATTGGCGCCGATATAGGCGACGAGGAACGCCAGGGCGAGGCTCGCCGGTCGCAGGTACCAGTTGGCTTCTTTCGCGAATTGAAAGCGGCTCAAAAACACGGCGGCGGCCAGCACCAGCCAGATGATCCAGTCGATGATGAACAGCGTGTCACCGTAGAACCACTGGTTGACCATCGGCATTAGCCAGCGCATGCCGTAGGTATTCATCCAGTCGAGCGTTGGGTGAGACCAGACACCGATGAATGACAGGATCAACAGCCATTGGGGCGAGATTGGTGGCGACTGCGAATCCTTGCCGAACCAGCGGTGCCAGCCAATGACGGCGAGCGCCAGCAGGCAGGGGAGGAGTATGAGCGCCGGCACGCCGTGGGTGATGCCGCGACGGAATGCGTAGCTCGACGTGCCGCCCATGAAGTGAGCGACGACATCGATGTCCGGCAGGTTGGCAGCCACGACGAGGGTAACGCGACTGTAGGCCGTCTTGTATTGCAGGCCTGTACAGCCGAGCGTGGCGCCGACCAGCGTGTGACACAATGGATCCATGAACGCGGCAGTGTACTTAAGGCAGGAGGCGGAGGGCTACACCTGAACTTTTCGGCGGGCCTGTGGCGATGCCCAGTGGCCTGTTGTCATTTGTAAAATGTGGTGCTTCGGACGCGAATGCGGGCCCTGTTGTCTTGCGTAAAGTCGAATGAATGGTGAAACAAAGAAATACAGTCACTTAGCTTGTATTCCTCGGGTGGCGTGTCAAAATGATGCAAAATACGCTCAGTGTCCAGGGGTATAGAGCGAATGGGGTTGAAGGCAAGACCTTCATTATTTGTCATCGAGCGGCAGCGACGTGTGCGCGCTGATGCGCGTCAGGAAGCCCGATGAAACCGCCCAGAAAAGACAAATACACCGGCCCGGTTCCGGTCAAAGGCCGGCCAAAGGAAGGCGAAAGGACGCGCGGCGCGGTAGACGCGGTGCACACCAAGATCGCCGTCGATCTGCAAACGCTTGAATTCGATCGCTGCGAGGAGCAGCTCCGGCACACCGTCGGCGAGCTTCCCGATGCCACCGGCAGCGACTGTGCGTTCTTGGCCCGGTTTAATGAAGATGGCTCGGCGGTCGCCACGGTCATCGCCTCGACCTCGGTTTTTTCCCGCTGCAATCCGGCTGTCCTGGAGAGAGAGTTGCTGTCGGACTGGCCCTGGTTGAGTAAACACCTTGGCCACCTGAAAGTCGTTGAAATCACTGACACCGAGAACGGCCCGCGCGAGGCTACCTTCGAGCATGCGCGTCTCGCCGAAATCGGCATTGGTTCCTGCCTGATCATCGGCTTTGACCTCGAGGGTGAGCCCGGTGGTTTCCTGGCGCTCGCCAATGAACGACCGGTAGAAGACTGGGATGCGAACGATCACCTGCTGATGAAGCTTCTTGGTTCGTCGCTGACCTGCGGACTGGATCGCATGCGCTCGCACGAGCGGCTGCGCGAGATCGACGAGCGTGATGAGCTCATTGCCGTTACCGCCAGCGATGGCATCTGGGACTTTGACGGCATCAATAAGCGGATCACCCTGTCGCCGCGCTGGAAGGAAATGCTGGGATACGGCGAGACCGGCGACGACGTCAGTCCCGACTGGTACCGCCTCGTTCATCCCGATGACATGCTGCGCGTGCAGAAGAAGATGCGTGCCCACCTGGAAGGCAAGGCCCCGTATTTCGAGTCCGTGCATCGCATGAAGCATGAGAGCGGCGAGTATCGCTGGATGACGAGTCGCGCCAAGGCGCTGCAGGACGAGCGCGGTCGGCTGATTCGCATACTCGGTGCTGAAACCGACATCACCGAGCAAAAGCTCTACGAAGAGGCGCTGTTCCGAGAAAAGGAAAGCGCACAGATCACCCTTCGCTCGATCGGCGATGGCGTCATCACGACGGACAGCGAAAACAACGTCGAATACATCAATCCCGTGGCCGAGGAGCTGACGGGTTGGAAGGTGGACGACGCGCACGGGCGCCCGGTCGACGACATCTTCCGCGGCTTCCATGAAGAGACCTGTGAACCGCTCGAAAACCCGCTGGCCGTTGCGATGCGTCGCAATCGACCCATCAAGTCGGTGCGGCCGACCCTGCTGATTCGGCGAGATGGGAACGAGCTCTATATAGAAAGCACCTCATCACCGATTCGCGACGGCGACGGCAACGTGACCGGCGGCGTGCTCGTGTTCCATGACGTCAGCGAATCGCGTGAACTCAATCGGCGGCTGAGCTACCACGCCAGCCACGACATCCTGACGGGCCTCGTTAACCGACGGGAGTTCGAAGACCGCCTGGAGCGCGCGCTGAAAAGTGCACGCGCCCGCGAGACCTCCTACGCGCTGTGCTACCTCGATCTTGACCAGTTCAAGATCGTCAACGACTCCTGCGGTCACAACGCGGGTGACGCGCTGCTCGGACAGCTCGGTGCTCTGCTCAAGTCCAAGATCCGTTGGCGCGACACCCTGGCGCGCCTTGGCGGCGACGAGTTTGGCATTCTCCTGGAAAGCTGCAGCCTGGATGAAGCCATGAA
>CAZFVT010000476.1:0-2992 GCA_964522355.1 uncultured Woeseiaceae bacterium
ACTCCGTTGAGTCGCGGCTAAAAAAGCCACCGAGTTCCGTAGAGGCCGAACAGTCGCTGCTCGGCGGGCTTATGCTCGACAACGCCGCCTGGGAGAAGGTCGCCGACCTGGTGACGGACAGCGACTTCTACCGGAAAGACCATCGCATCATCTTCAGCGCTATCGCCCAGCTTTCAGAAGATGGGCATCCCAGCGACGTCGTCACGGTATCCGAGTTCCTGGATAATCGTGACGAGCTCGCGGCGGCAGGTGGCCTCGAGTATCTCGCGACCCTGGCCAATGAATCCCCGGGGGCGGCGAACGCCAAGGCTTACGCCAATATCCTTCGCGAACGGGCAACGATGCGAGCCCTGATTACCGCTGGTAACCAGATTAGTGGCAGCGCCTACAGCACCGAAGGTCGAAATGCCTCAGAGCTTGTCGACGAGGCCGAAAGGCTGGTTTTCGAAATTGCTGAGAAAGGGGCGCGCGGCAAGCAGGGTTTTCAGGCGCTAAAGCAAATTCTCCCGGCCACCGTCGATCGCATCGACATGCTGCATCAGTCCGGTGGCGACGTGACCGGCATACCGACCGGCTATCATGAGTTCGACAAGATGACGGCCGGACTGCAGGGCGGCGACCTGATCATCATTGCTGGCCGCCCGTCCATGGGCAAAACCACCTTTGCCATTAATATCGCCGAGAACGCGGCGATCGGCAGCCAGGTGCCGACGGCAATCTTCTCGATGGAGATGCCTTCCGAGCAGCTGGCGTTCCGCATGATCTCGTCGCTCGGTCGTGTGGATCAAACGCATCTGCGCACCGGCAATATCTCGGATGAAGACTGGTCGCGAATCCACACGGCCGTGGCGCTGATGACGGAAGCGCCAATCTTCATTGACGATACGGCGGCGCTGTCGCCGACAGAGATTCGTGCGCGCGCCCGGCGGTTGAAGCGGGAACACGGCCTCGGCCTGATCGTGCTGGATTACCTTCAGCTTATGCAGGTCCACGGCAACACCGAGAACCGGGCTACTGAAATCTCCGAGATCTCGCGCTCTCTCAAGGCACTGGCCAAGGAGCTGAACGTTCCCATCATTGCGCTGTCCCAGCTCAATCGAAGCGTTGAGCAGCGCACCGACAAGCGACCGGTGATGTCCGATCTTCGCGAATCCGGCGCCATTGAGCAGGACGCCGACCTGATCATCTTCATTTACCGCGAAGAGGTGTACAACCAGGACACGCCGCGAAAAGGCGTCGCCGACATTACCATTGCCAAGCAGCGAAACGGACCGATCGGGGATTTCCCGCTGACCTTTGTCGGGCGCTTTACCAAATTCGAAAACTGGGCTCCCGATCAGCACATGGGCGAGGGCTATCCGTGAGTTTTGGAGCTCGAGCCACGATCAGGCTCGAGGCGCTCAACAACAACTTTGAACTCCTCGCCAGCCTGGTGCCTGGCTGCCGGGTCATGGCCGCCGTCAAGGCCAATGCTTATGGCCACGGCATCGTCAGGGTGTCTCAAGCGCTGACACGGAGCGACGCGTTCGCCGTTGCGAGACTCTCCGAAGCCGAAGAACTGCGGGCCGCAGGCATCAACCAGGGAATCGTACTCATGGGCGGCGTCATCGATGCCGATGATCTCGCGCGCGCGAAGGACCTCGGCTGCGATCTCGTGGTGCACCACGCCGAGCAGATTTCGTTGCTGGAGCAGTCCTCACCGCCCGGCGCTGGTTTCAAGGTCTGGCTGAAGGTCGATACGGGCATGCATCGACTGGGCGTTGACCCGGCAGATGCAGCGATTGCCGTAGACCGACTAAGCGCTGCCGCGGCGGTTGCCGAGCTGGGCCTGATGACCCATCTGGCCAATGCCGACGATACGAATGACCCGATGTCCAGCCGCCAGATTGAGCGCTTCATGGCGCTACTGGAGGGGTTTGGAGGCGATGTGAGCGTTGCCAACTCTGCTGCGCTGTTGGGCTGGACCGATGCGGTACGTCAGGTCGCGGCGAAGTCAGGTTCGACCTGGATTCGACCCGGAATCTCACTCTATGGAATCTCACCCTTGCAGGGCCGAAGTGCCGCAGAACTCGGCCTGCAGCCTGCGATGGATTTTGAGACCACCCTGTTGTCGGTCAAGCCGGTGAAGGCCGGAGAGCGTGTTGGTTACGGCGGCCACTGGACGGCAGATCACGACACCGTCATTGGCGTTGCCGCAGCGGGCTACGGAGACGGATACTCGCGATTCCTGCCTTCGGGTACGCCGGTGCTTGTCGCAGGCCGCCGGGTGCCGCTGGCCGGGGTCATTTCGATGGATCTGCTGGCCGTTGATCTCGGGCCAGGCGCACGGGATCGCGTCGGCGCGCCGGTCAGGCTCTGGGGTGAGGGGTTGCCCGTTGAGGAGGTTGCGGGCTACGCGGCGACCACGGCGTATCCGCTGGTCACCGGCGTGCAGGATCGGGCTCGACAGCCCTGAGGCACGAAAAAGCCGGCGGTTAAGCCGGCTTTTCGGTCTTGCTGTCTCGATCTGGCTACTCGGAGAAGAAGCCCATCTTGACGCCGGCAATTTGCACGACATCGTTGTCCCCGAGCTTGGTCGCCTGGGCGCCGATCGGTTGTCCGTTGACGAGCGGGAATTCACCGTCCTCGCCGCTTTCAACATGAACCACGAAGTAGCCTTCCTTGCGACGGGTTATGGCTGCCACCTGCACGCCCGGTCGGCCGAGGGTGGTTAACGCTTTGGTCAGCTCAAGCTCGCGTCCGGCGAAGGCGCCACTTAAGACCTGGAGCTTCGCCAGTGGCAGGGCGCTGGGTGCCTGGGCCGGGTCGATGCCCGCCGTCGTTCGATTGTGGCCCTTGTCTTCGGCCATGGTGTCTGTCGGTGAGGGTTCCGGACGTGCTTCGACCGCTGGCGCAGGCGCTTCTTCGACAACCGGCTTTTCCTCGACGACCGGCGCTGCCTCTTCGGCTTCGTCCTCGATGCCCTCGGCGATTATGCTGCCGATCGTGCCAT
>CAZFVT010000477.1:0-2987 GCA_964522355.1 uncultured Woeseiaceae bacterium
GATCGAGCGCGAGGCACTCAAGAAGGAGTCCGACGAGGCCTCGCAGAAACGGCTCGGCGAGATCGACGAGAAACTCGGCAAGCTCGAGAAGGACTTTTCGGACCTCGAGGAGATCTGGAAAGCCGAGAACGCGGCGATGCAGGCCAACGTCCCGGCGGTTGACTCGGTGGGCGCAGATACGCAGTCTGGGTGGGTGTTCTAACTTCGACGGATCGAGGAATACGCGATGCCAACCACTCGCAGACGTTTCATTCAGTCAGGCGCTGCCGCCGCGGCTGGCTTTTCGCTCTGGGGCTGCGGTAACGGTGAAGCGCCGGTCAGCGCGCCTTCGGCGACGACGGTGTTTCAAAACGGCATCGTCCTGCCGGTGGATGCCGGCTTCTCGCAGCACGCGGCGCTGGCGATTCGCGGCGGCCGCATACTGGCGGTCGGCGACAACGAATCAGTCACCGCGGCGGCAGGTCGCGGTGCCGAGATTGTCGATCTGCAGGGGCGCGTGCTGATGCCGGGGTTCATTGAACCGCACATGCACTTCCTGCTCATGGCCGGCCTCGGGCATCTTCGGGACATCGGGCCGTTCGTTTACCCAACCTTTGATGAAGTCCTGCAGGCGCTGCGGGAGATCCGCGAGGAAGCAATTGCGGCCGGGCCCGACGAGTGGGTGATGGGCCGACAGTTCGATCCGATCCTGCTGGAGCCACAGCGCGAGCTGCTGGCGGCAGACATCGACGAGGTCGTGCCCGATCGTCCGGTGTTCGTGCTCAACGCTTCCGGCCACATCGCCTACGTCAACAGCGTCGCGCTCGCACTTGCCGGCCTGACGGCGGACTCACCGGATCCGGACGGCGGTGAATACGGTCGCAACCCCGATGGCTCACTTAACGGTGTGCTGTACGGCACGAACGCGCACCTTCCGGTCATTCTCGCCAACCCGGGGCTCTCGAACCGAATGCAGAACGAGTTCGTCAGCGCAGGCCGTGAAGTCGGTGACCAGGCGGCATCGCTTGGCATCACCACCCTGTGCGACATGGCTACGGGCGCACTCGGCGGAGCCTCGGAGCTCGAGTCCTATCGCGCCATGTACGAGGACAACCTGATGAAGGCCCGTATACGCGCCTACCTCTACAGCGAAGCCGGCGGCTGGGACGAGGCGGGTATTCAGCCGAACCAAGGCGATGCGCTGATGCGGGTTTCCGGCTGGAAGATCGTGACCGACGGATCGAACCAGGGGTTCACGGGTCGGCAGCGGGAGCCTTACTACACCCAGGACACCGTCGGGCTCTATTACGTTGAGCCGGACGCGTTGCGCGAGGCAGTCAGCAATCGCTCTGCCCGCGGCTGGCAGCTTGCCATACACGGCAACGGCGATGCGGCCATCGACAGCATCCTCGATTCCATGGAGGCAGCCGATGCCGGGGGAGTCGACGTCCAGTCGCTTCGCTGCCGCATCGAGCACTGCTCCATTCTTCACGACGAACAGATTGAACGCATGCGGGCGCTCAACATGGTGCCGAGCTTCCTGATCAATCACGTGCACTACTGGGGCCACGTTATGCGCGACACCGTCTTCGGCCCCGACAAGGTGCAGTTACTCGACCGCTGCGCCTCGGTCGAGGAGGCGGGCCTGACCTGGGTCAACCACACGGATTCCCCGGTTTCCCCGCTGGGCTCGCTGCACAAGATTCGCGTGGCGGTGGTGCGCGATCTCTGGAAAGAGCCGGATACCCTGCTTGCGCCCGACGAACAGGTCAGTGTTGAGACGGCAATCCGCGCGGTCACCAGCAGCGCCGCGCTCGCCTGTCATTCAGAGCACGAGATAGGCACCCTGGAACCGGGCAAGCTGGCGGACCTCGTCGTGCTGGAGGAAGATCCACGGGCCATCGACCCGAAACGGATTTCCGACATTGCCATCAGCGAGACGTGGATGGACGGCAACCGGGTGTTTGGCGGCTGACCCGGTTTGCTCGGTTTCAGAGCTGGCGTTCCAACTCGTCGGCCAGAAGGCTGGCGCTCGTAAACGCCTCCTCGACCCGGCCGCGAATGCACCAGTCACCGCAGGCGGCGAGCCCGGCGTTCAGGTCGAGAAAGTAGGGATTGCCTTCGCGCTTTAGAGCGTTGGCGTAGCGCCACCGATGCAGCTGCCGGTGAGGCGCCGTTCCGAGATCGGTGCCGATAATCGCAGACGCTTCCTCCAGCAGCCGCGCTTCAACGGCCTGCGGATCATCCTCAATGTGCTCGTCGGCCCAGTCATTGGCGGAATGCACGACCAGCGCCGCCGACGATTCACGGCGCCCCGGCTTGCTGCTGTTGATCGCAAGCCAGCTCACCGGTGAACCGGACACGCGTGCCGCCTGCCACGGCACCTTAAGCGCAACACTGAGGCCCAGCATCAACGCAAAGCAGCCGACCATCGTGCGGCTGTCGCAGTAGGCCATCAGTTCCGGGGAGGCGCTGGCGAGCGCCAGGGTCTGGGGTGCCGGCGTGGCGTAGATCAGCAGCTCATACGGGCCGAACGTTTCGTCGCCGGCTGATCTGAGCGACCAGCCCGCGCTATCCCTTGTCGCCGAAGCGATCGGCGTATCGAGTGAAACGCTCACGCGTCGTGCCAGCGCCTTGCCGATGCTGTTCATCCGCGGTGCGCCCACCCATAGCGGCGTCGCGTGCTCGCTCGTCGCTGAGACCAGGCTGCCGGCTTCGTACTCGGCGATGGTGGCCGGCCACTCCCTGACCGTTCCGTCGTCGATCAGCGGTTGCAGGAATGCCCTGAAGGCGTCGCTACGTGCGGTGAAATACTGGGCGCCGTGATCGAACTCGTAGTCGCCCGCGTAGCGGGTCGACATCCGGCCGCCCGCGCCGCGGGACTTGTCGAACACCTCGACGGTCCCGACGGATTGAAGTTTTTCGGCGACCACCAGGCCTGACAGACCGGCACCAACGACCGCAATCTTCATGGCGTCACTACGCTTTGGTCCAGGAGCAGATTCATT